>NZ_JBHEEW010000006.1:0-280346 GCF_041930185.1 Mycoplana ramosa
AGCGCCTGCGCTTCGCCATCCGCGAAGGCGGCCGCACCGTCGGCGCCGGCATCGTCGCCTCGATCGTCGAGTAATCGGCGGCGCATGAGTTGGGCAAATGGCGCGCAAGCGCGATTTGCCCCGCGACGCCGGCATCGTCGAGCGATCGACGAAGGTAGAACAGGCGAAAGGCCCGGCCGGCGCCGCTATGCGGTCCCGGCATGGCCGCCACGAGAGATTTAGTCGGTCGCACCGCTTGCCGACGACGCGAAAATAGTGCAAATGGCGCGCACGCGTGATTTGCACCCTGCTTCGTCATGGTGCGATCGCCAAAGGACAAGGCCGGCCACGGCCGCTCAAATAGGAAGGGGCAGGGGAAACCCTGTCCCTCCGATCTTTGAAAAGCTAGCGGACTGGCCGGACATTAATCGAAGTTCAATGCGTGCTCCTCTATGGAGCCGCGGTAAACAAGAACAAGGACAAGTCGTATGAACGGCCAGAACATCCGCATTCGCCTCAAGGCGTTTGATCACCGGATCCTCGATGCGTCGACGCGCGAAATCGTGTCGACGGCCAAGCGCACCGGTGCAGGCGTGCGCGGCCCGGTGCCGCTTCCGACGCGTATTGAAAAATTCACGGTCAACCGGTCGCCTCACATCGACAAGAAGAGCCGCGAACAGTTCGAGATGCGCACCCACAAGCGTCTTCTCGACATTGTCGACCCGACCCCTCAGACGGTCGACGCCCTGATGAAGCTCGATCTCGCCGCCGGCGTCGACGTAGAGATCAAGCTCTAATCAGGTTTCTCAAGTCCGGCGTAAGCCGAATAACAAGGAAGGTACGTGGCGGTAACGCCAACGGCTTCTAGGAACGGGAAACCCGAAGGTCGGACGACCTCCGTGGAATCCTTAAACAAGAGGCGTGTGGGGGCGGTGCCCCGACAGGACTTCTAAGAGGAATGAACCATGCGTTCAGGTGTGATTGCACAGAAAGTGGGAATGACCCGCGTCTACAACGACGCAGGAGAACACGTTCCCGTAACAGTTTTGCGATTGGACGGCTGCCAGGTCGTCGCCCATCGCACGGAAGAAAAGAATGGCTACACCGCAGTCCAGCTCGGTGCCGGCCACTCGAAAGTGAAGAACACGTCGAAGGCGCTTCGCGGCCAGTTTGCCGCAGCAAGCGTCGAGCCGAAGGCGAAGCTCGTCGAGTTCCGCGTTTCCGCCGACAACCTTATCGAGATCGGTGCGGAGCTTTCCGCTAGCCATTTTGTCGCCGGCCAGCTGGTCGACGTCACCGGCACCACGATCGGTAAGGGTTTTGCCGGTGCGATGAAGCGCCACAACTTCGGCGGTCTGCGCGCCACGCACGGCGTGTCCGTCTCGCACCGTTCGCATGGTTCGACCGGCTCCAACCAGGATCCGGGTCGCGTCTGGAAGGGCAAGCGCATGGCTGGTCACATGGGCCAGACGCGCGTCACCACCCAGAACCTCGAGGTCGTCTCGACCGATGAGGACCGTGGTCTGATCCTCGTCAAGGGCGCCGTACCGGGTTCCAAGGGTTCCTGGATCGTCGTTCGCGACGCCATCAAGTCCGGCACGCCGGCTGACGCTCCGCGTCCGGCCGCTGTTCGCGCCGCAGCCAAGTAAGGGAGCCTGGTTATGGATCTCAAAGTCACGACCCTCGAAGGGAAGGACGCCGGCAAGGTTTCCCTCTCCGACGCGATCTTCGGTCTGGAGCCGCGCGAGGACATCATCGCCCGCGTCGTTCGCTGGCAGCTCGCCAAGAAGCAGCAGGGCACCCACAAGACCAAGGGCCGCTCGGAAGTTTCCCGTACCGGCGCCAAGATGTACAAGCAGAAGGGCACGGGCCGCGCTCGTCACCATTCTGCTCGCGCTCCGCAGTTCCGCGGCGGCGGCAGGGCCCATGGCCCGGTGGTTCGCAGCCACGAGCACGACCTTCCGAAGAAGGTTCGCGCGCTCGGCCTGCGTCACGCCCTTTCCGCCAAGCTGAAGGCAGAAGACATCATCATCATCGATGATCTCGTTGCTGCCGAAGCAAAGACCAAGGCACTGGCCGGCTCGTTCGCCAGCCTCGGCCTGACCAACGCCCTCTTCATCGGTGGCGCCGAGCTGGACAACAACTTCAAGCTCGCAGCACAGAACATCCCGAACGTGGACGTTCTGCCGGTCCAGGGCATCAACGTTTACGACATCCTGCGCCGTGGCAAGCTGGTGCTGTCCAAGGCTGCAGTCGAAGCTCTGGAGGAGCGGTTCAAATGACGGATCTTCGCCACTATGATGTGATCGTCTCGCCGTCGATCACGGAAAAGTCGACGCTGGTCTCCGAACAGAACCAGGTCGTATTCAACGTCGCCAAGCGCGCTTCCAAGCCTGAGATCAAGGCCGCGGTCGAAGCTCTGTTCGGCGTCAAGGTCACGGCTGTGAACACGCTCGTCCGCAAGGGCAAGGTCAAGCGTTTCCGCGGCTTCTCCGGCCGGCAGGGAGATGTCAAGAAGGCGATCGTCACGCTTGCTGACGGTCAGTCGATCGACGTCTCCACCGGGCTCTAATCGGGCAGTCGGCTAAGGACAGAGGAAACAAGAAATGTCATTGAAAAGCTTCAACCCGACGACCCCCAGCCAGCGCCAGCTGGTCATCGTCGATCGGTCGGCTCTCTACAAGGGCAAGCCGGTCAAGGCACTGACCGAGGGCCTGAGCTCCAAGGGCGGTCGCAACAACATGGGCCGCATCACCGTTCGCTTCCAGGGCGGCGGTCACAAGCGGACCTACCGCCTGATCGACTTCAAGCGTCGCAAGTTCGACGTCGAGGGCACGGTCGAGCGTCTCGAGTACGACCCGAACCGCTCCGCGTTCATCGCGCTTGTCAGCTATCCCGATGGCGAGCAGGCCTACATCCTCGCGCCGCAGCGTCTTGCTGCCGGCGACAAGGTGATCGCCTCCGACAAGGCCGTCGACGTCAAGCCGGGCAATGCGATGCCGTTGCAGAACATCCCGGTCGGCTCGATCATCCACAACGTCGAGATGAAGCCGGGCAAGGGCGGCCAGATCGCCCGTTCGGCTGGTGCGTTCGCGCAGCTCGTCGGTCGTGACCAGGGGATGGCGATCCTTCGCCTGAACTCCGGCGAACAGCGCCTCGTGCACGGCTCCTGCCTTGCTTCGATCGGCGCGGTTTCCAACCCGGACCACGCCAACATCAACGACGGCAAGGCTGGCCGTTCGCGCTGGCGCGGCAAGCGTCCGCACGTTCGCGGCGTCGTCATGAACCCGGTCGACCACCCGCACGGTGGTGGTGAAGGCCGTACGTCGGGTGGTCGTCACCCGGTTACCCCGTGGGGCAAGCCCACCAAGGGCAAGCGTACGCGCTCGAACAAGTCGACCGACAAGTTCATCATGCGTTCGCGCCATCAGCGCAAGAAGTAAGAGAGGTAGTCAGGAATGGCTCGTTCAGTATGGAAAGGCCCGTTTGTTGACGGCTATCTTCTCAAGAAGGCTGAGAAGGTGCGCGAAGGCGGCCGCAACGAAGTTATCAAGATCTGGAGCCGTCGCTCCACGATCCTGCCGCAGTTCGTCGGTCTCACCTTTGGTGTCTACAACGGCAGCAAGCATGTTCCGGTCAGCGTCAACGAAGACATGGTCGGACACAAGTTCGGTGAATTCTCTCCGACCCGGACCTACTATGGTCACGGTGCGGACAAGAAGGCGAAGAGGAAGTAACGATGGGCAAGGCAAAAGCCGAACGTCGGCTGAAGGATAACGAGGCGCAGGCCGTTGCGCGCACGATCCGCGTCAGCCCCCAGAAGCTCAACCTGGTTGCCGCGATGATCCGCGGCAAGAAGGTCGACCGCGCTCTGGCCGAACTTGAATTCTCCCGCAAGCGCATCGCCGGCACGGTCAAGAAGACCCTGGAATCGGCGATCGCGAACGCAGAGAACAACCATGATCTCGACGTCGACTCGCTCGTCGTCGCTGAGGCTTTCGTCGGAAAGTCGATCGTCATGAAGCGCTTCCACGCCCGCGGTCGCGGTCGTGCATCGCGTGTCGAGAAGCCCTTCTCGCACCTGACGATCGTCGTCCGTGAAGCCGAAGCCAAAGGGGAGGCCGCATAATGGGTCAGAAAATCAATCCGATCGGCTTGCGCCTCGGCATCAACCGTACCTGGGATAGCCGCTGGTTTGCCGACAACGCCGAGTATGGCCAGCTGCTCCACGAAGACCTGAAGATCCGCAAGTATCTGATGGCCGAACTGAAGCAGGCCGGCATCTCGAAGGTCGTCATCGAGCGTCCGCACAAGAAGTGCCGCGTCACGATCCACTCGGCTCGCCCGGGTCTGATCATCGGCAAGAAGGGCGCGGACATCGAGAAGCTCCGCAAGAAGCTTTCCGAGATGACCAGCTCGGAGACGCACCTCAACATCGTCGAGGTGCGCAAGCCGGAAACCGACGCGACGCTGGTGGCCCAGTCGATCGCCCAGCAGCTCGAGCGTCGTGTGGCCTTCCGCCGTGCGATGAAGCGTGCGGTTCAGTCGGCGATGCGTCTTGGTGCCGAAGGCATCAAGATCACCTGCGGCGGCCGTCTGGGCGGTGCGGAAATCGCGCGTACCGAATGGTACCGCGAGGGCCGCGTTCCGCTGCACACGCTGCGTGCGGACATCGACTATGGTACGGCAGAAGCGGAAACCGCTTTCGGCATCTGCGGCATCAAGGTCTGGATCTTCAAGGGCGAAATCCTTGAGCACGATCCGATGGCCTCCGAGCGCCGCGCGACCGAAGGCGAAGCCCAGGGCGAACGCCAGGGCGAACGCCGTCGCCGTGAAAACGCTTAATTCGCTTTAGGCGAGCAGATCGGAGAATAGAAAATGTTGCAGCCAAAGCGTACTAAGTACCGCAAGCAGTTCAAGGGCCGCATCAAGGGCGTCGCCAAGGGCGGCTCGGACCTCGCCTTCGGCGAGTTCGGCTTGAAGGCTCAGGAACCCAACCGCGTCAACGCCCGCGAGATCGAGGCGGCCCGCCGCGCGATCACCCGCTACATGAAGCGTGCCGGTCGCGTCTGGATCCGCGTGTTCCCGGACGTTCCGGTGACCGCCAAGCCGACCGAAGTCCGCATGGGTAAGGGCAAGGGTTCGGTCGAATACTGGGCATGCAAGGTCAAGCCCGGCCGTATGATGTTTGAGATCGACGGCGTCAGCGAAGAGATCGCCCGCGAGGCTCTTCGTCTGGGTTCCGCCAAGCTCTCGGTCAAGACGCGCTTCGTACAGCGCATTGCAGAGTGAGGATTGAGCCATGAAAGCCGCAGATGTTCGCGCCCTCAGCGCCGACCAGCTTAACGACGAGCTTGCCAAGTTGAAGAAGGAGCAGTTCAACCTGCGCTTTCAGAAGGCGACTGGCCAGCTCGAGAAGTCCTCGCGTATCAACGAAGTCCGCAGGGACATCGCGCGCGTGAAAACCATTGCCCGCCAGAAGGCGGCAGAAGCCAAGGCCTAAGGACCAAGAAAAATGCCGAAACGCATTCTGCAGGGCACCGTCGTCAGCGACAAGAACGACAAGACTGTTGTCGTTCGGGTCGAACGCCGCTTTGCACACCCGCTTCTTCAGAAGACCGTTCGTCGTTCGAAGAAGTACAAGGCGCACGACGAAAACAACCAGTACAAGATCGGCGACGTCGTCTCCATCGAGGAGTGCGCGCCGATTTCGAAGGACAAGCGCTGGACGGTGGTTTCCGCCCAGGCCTGATCCAACACTTTTCGCGCAAGGGCTTGCCCTTTGCGCGAAAACCTGTATGAAGCAGCGCAAGGACGCTCGGAATCGCGAGCGTCTTTTGCTTTCAGCGCAGGGAAGGTCCCGGGTTTCGCCAGGCGGAACTAACGAGGAAACCACCTTGGCAAGACCCATCCCGCGCGAAAACATGGATTCTCATAAGCTGGAACAGGGGGCATCCGCGCCCAACCGGTCCGGTTACAACAAGAAGGCGACCTGACATGATTCAGATGCAGACTAACCTCGACGTGGCGGATAATTCCGGCGCACGTCGTGTCATGTGCATCAAGGTGCTGGGCGGCTCCAAGCGCAAGTACGCTTCGGTCGGCGACATCATTGTCGTCTCGATCAAGGAAGCGATTCCGCGCGGCCGCGTAAAGAAGGGTGACGTGATGAAGGCGGTTGTCGTTCGTACCGCCAAGGATATCCGTCGCGCCGATGGCAGCGTCATTCGTTTCGACAGCAACGCAGCTGTCCTGATCGACAACAAGAAAGAGCCGATCGGCACCCGTATCTTCGGACCGGTTCCGCGCGAACTCCGCGCCAAGAACCACATGAAGATCATCTCGCTGGCTCCGGAAGTACTCTAAGGGGGCGATGGCTATGCAAAAGATTCGCAAGGGCGACAAGGTCGTCGTACTCACCGGTAAGGACAAGGGCCGTACCGGCGAAGTCATCCAGGTGATGCCGAAGGAAGACCGCGCGGTCGTGCGCGGCATCAACATGGTCAAGCGCCATCAGCGCCAGACTCAGTCGCAGGAAGCCGGCATCATCACCAAGGAAGCCTCGATCCACCTGTCGAACATCGCGATCGCCGACCCCAAGGACGGCAAGCCGACCCGCGTCGGTTTCAAGATCGAGGGCGACAAGAAGGTCCGTGTGGCAAAGCGTTCGGGAGTTTCGATCGATGGCTGAGACCAAGTATGAGCCGCGGCTCAAGAAGGAATATGTCGAGCGTATCCGCAAGGCGCTGCAGGAGCAGTTTTCCTACGCCAACGAGATGCAGATCCCGCGCCTCGACAAGATCGTGATCAACATGGGCGTTGGTGAATCGACGGGCGACTCGAAGAAGCCTTCGGTTGCAGCTGCCGATCTCGCAGCAATCGCCGGCCAGAAGCCGGTCATCACCCGCGCGCGCAATTCTATCGCCGGCTTCAAGCTGCGCGAGGGCATGCCGATCGGCGCCAAGGTTACCCTGCGCGGCGTTCGCATGTACGAATTTCTGGATCGCCTCGTGAACATCGCGCTGCCTCGGGTACGCGACTTCCGGGGTCTGAACCCGAAGTCCTTCGATGGTCGTGGCAATTTCGCCATGGGCATCAAGGAGCACATTGTGTTCCCTGAAATCAACTACGACAAGGTTGATCAGATGTGGGGCATGGACATCATCGTTTGCACGACGGCCACTAACGACGACGAAGCTCGCGCTCTGCTGAAAGAGCTGAACTTCCCGTTCCGTCAGTAATCCGTAACGACAAGCGTAAAGAAGGATAACTGTTATGGCGAAAACGAGCGCAGTTGAAAAGAACAAGCGCCGCCGCAAACTGGTTGCCAGCCAGGCCGCAAAGCGTGCGGCCCTGAAGGCAATCATCCAGAACCAGTCGCTTCCGATTGAAGATCGGTTCAAGGCCACCCTGAAGCTTGCCGCCCTGCCGCGCAATGGCTCCAAGACCCGCATTCGCAACCGGTGCGAAGTCACGGGCCGTCCGCGCGCATTCTATCGTAAACTCCGCATGTCGCGTATCGCGCTGCGTGAACTCGGCAATCTCGGCAAGGTGCCGGGCATCGTCAAGTCGAGCTGGTAAGGAGACGGGTACATGGCAATGACTGATCCGCTGGGCGATATGCTCACCCGTATCCGCAACGGTGCTGCTCGCCGCAAGTCGAGCGTTTCGACGCCGGCCTCCAAGCTGCGCGCACGCGTTCTCGATGTCCTTCAGGCCGAAGGCTACATCCGCGGTTACTCCGAAGTCGAGTTTGGCAATGGCAAGTCCGAGCTGAACATCGAGCTGAAATACTACGAAGGCGCGTCCGTGATCCGCAAGATCGACCGCGTCTCCAAGCCGGGCCGCCGGGTTTATGTCTCGGTCAAGTCCATTCCGCAGGTCGCGAACGGTCTCGGCATCACCATCCTTTCGACCCCGAAGGGCGTGATGGCCGATCACCAGGCACGCGAACAGAACGTTGGTGGCGAGCTTCTTTGCTCTGTCTTCTAAGGCAGGCAAGGAAACTCCATAGCGAACAGACAGGATAGAAAATGTCTCGTATCGGTAAAAGACCCGTTCCGGTTCCCGCTGGTGTCACGGCTTCTGTTGATGGCCAGAAGGTTTCGGCAAAGGGCCCGAAGGGTGAACTCTTCTTCGTCGCAAACGACGAAGTTTCCGTGAAGCTGGAGGACAACGCCATTGTCGTTCAGCCGATCAATCAGTCCAAGGACGCTCGGTCGAAGTGGGGCATGTCCCGCACGATGATCGAAGGCATCCTCAAGGGCGTCAAGGACGGTTTCGAGCGCAAGCTCGAGATCAACGGCGTTGGTTACCGTGCGTCCATGCAGGGCAAGAACCTGCAGCTGGCGCTCGGTTTCAGCCACGACGTGGTCTATGAAGCCCCGGAAGGCATCACGATCGCTGTTCCGAAGCCGACCGAAATCATCGTGTCCGGCATCAACAAGCAGCAGGTCGGCCAGGTTGCCGCGGAAATCCGCGAATACCGCTCCCCCGAGCCCTACAAGGGCAAGGGCGTCAAGTATGCCGAAGAGCGGATTGTCCGCAAAGAAGGCAAGAAGAAGTAAGGAACACGCGAAATGGCTAGCAGGAAAGAACAACTTGCACGTCGTGCCAACCGCGTGCGCCGTCAGATCAAGGCGGTCGCCAACGGTCGCCCGCGCCTGTCGGTTCATCGCTCGTCGAAGAACATCTACGTACAGGTCATCGATGACGTGGCCGGCAAGACGCTTGCGTCCGCCTCCACGCTCGACACCGATCTGCGCTCGTCTTTGAAGACGGGCGCCGACACGGCAGCCGCTGCTGCCGTCGGCAAGCTCATCGCTGAGCGTGCCGTCAAGGCTGGCGTCAAGGAAGTGGTCTTCGACCGCGGCGCCTTCATCTATCACGGCCGCATTAAGGCTCTGGCCGAGGCTGCCCGTGAAGGTGGTCTGAGCTTCTGATCGTTGTTGGCGGGC
Source organism: Mycoplana ramosa (assembly GCF_041930185.1). Taxonomy (NCBI): domain Bacteria; kingdom Pseudomonadati; phylum Pseudomonadota; class Alphaproteobacteria; order Hyphomicrobiales; family Rhizobiaceae; genus Mycoplana; species Mycoplana ramosa. The sequence goes on from NZ_JBHEEW010000006.1 coordinate 8,937, forward strand.
CTCGTGCCCGCCATTCGACGATCAGTGGGTAGTGGTCGCCTGTCCGAAAGAACAAGGCGATCTTTTGACAATCTGCCGATTGCACCCGGAAAAGAAAAAGGAAAAGGACAATGGCACAGGAAAGAAGGGGCCGCGAGGATCGCCAGCCCCGTGAAGAGCGCGACAGCGAATTTGTCGACAAGCTCGTAGCAATCAATCGCGTCGCCAAGGTGGTGAAGGGCGGCCGTCGTTTCGGCTTCGCAGCCCTCGTCGTCGTCGGCGACCAGAAGGGCCGCGTCGGCTTCGGCCATGGCAAGGCTCGTGAAGTTCCGGAAGCGATCCGGAAGGCCACCGAAGCCGCCAAGCGCGACCTCATCTTCGTTCCGCTGCGCTCCGGCCGCACGCTGCACCATGACGTTCACGGCCGTCACGGCGCCGGCAAGGTGCTGCTGCGCTCGGCCAAGGCCGGTACCGGTATCATCGCCGGCGGTCCGATGCGCGCCGTCTTCGAAACGCTTGGCATGCAGGACGTCGTTGCCAAGTCGACCGGTTCGTCGAACCCCTACAACATGATCCGTGCGACCTTTGACGCGCTGAAGAGCCAGATGCATCCGAAGGACATCGCGGCACAGCGCGGCATCAAGTACGCAACGCTGCAGGCCCGCCGCGCTTCCGCCGGCGTCGCTTCCGAAGAATAAGGGAGCTTGAACAATGGCTAAGAAAGAAACTGTAACGAAGACGGTCACCGTCGAGCAGATCGGCTCGCCGATCCGCCGCCCGGCCGTCCAGCGCCAGACGCTGATCGGCCTTGGTCTCAACAAGATGCACCGGGTTCGCACGCTGGAAGACACCCCTTCCGTGCGCGGCATGATCCGGGCCGTCCAGCACCTCGTTCGCGTCGTCGACGAGAAGTGAGGGAGATAAGCTCATGAAACTGAACGAAATCAAGGACAACGAAGGCGCAACCCAGAACCGCAAGCGCGTCGGTCGCGGTATCGGTTCGGGCTCCGGCAAGACCGGTGGTCGCGGCGTCAAGGGTCAGAAGTCCCGCTCGGGCGTCTCGATCAATGGCTTCGAAGGCGGCCAGATGCCCATCTACCGCCGTCTGCCGAAGCGCGGTTTCAACAACATCTTCGCTGCCGAATTTGTCGTTGTATCGCTTGACCGTCTTCAGAAGGCGGTTGACGCAGGCAAGCTGGACCCGAAGGCAACGGTTGATGCAGCAGCCCTGAAGGCTGCCGGCGTGATCCGTCGGCCGAAGGACGGCGTTCGCATCCTGGCGGACGGCGATCTGAAGGCGAAGCTTTCGATCGAGGTGGCAGGTGCCTCCAAGGCCGCGATCGAGAAGATCGAGAAGGCCGGCGGCAACGTTAAGCTGCTTTCGGCTGCTGCCGAGTAAGTTTCGAATTTTTGAACGCCCGGAGTGCTTCATTCCGGGCGTTCTCGCTCCCATATGAGAGCCTCACACTGGCAGGCGAAGCACGCTTCGTTTGTTTCTCGGGAGAATAGACCGCGGTGAGGCCTGGATTGCTTGACAATCCGCGTTCTGCCCGGTTTACCCTCCGTTCCGCCTGCTTCGCCTTCGGTCGGGCCGGCAACGAAATTCAGGCGTGCGATTCGGTCGGGCGGGAAGCCGGGCAGGGGCGCGCCGCAACGGATCAGCCGTTGTCCGGGTCTGGGATCCCTTCCTCCGCCTCGGGCATGGTTACGCGGAGAAATGCATGGCTTCGGCAGCGGAACAACTTGCCTCCAATCTCAATTTTTCGACCTTCGCCAAGGCAGAGGATCTGAAGAAGCGCCTCTGGTTTACCCTCGGCGCGCTGCTGGTCTATCGGCTTGGAACCTATATCCCGCTTCCGGGCTTGAACGCGGACGCGTTTGCCCGTGCCTTCCAGGGGCAGAGCGGCGGTATCGTCGGTCTGTTCAACATGTTTTCCGGCGGCGCCGTCGAGCGCATGGCGATCTTCGCGCTGGGCATCATGCCCTACATCTCGGCCTCGATCATCGTTCAGCTGATGACGTCGGTTGTTCCGGCGTTGGAGCAGTTGAAGAAGGAAGGCGAGCAGGGGCGCAAGATCATCAACCAGTACACCCGTTACGGCACTGTCCTGCTCGGCGCCTTGCAGGCCTATGGCATCGCGGTCGGGCTCGAAGGCGGTGAGGGACTGGTGTTGGATCAGGGCTGGTTCTTCCGCATCTCGACGGTGATCTCGCTGCTCGGCGGCACGATGTTCCTGATGTGGCTTGGGGAGCAGATCACGTCGCGCGGTATCGGCAACGGCATTTCGCTGATCATCTTCGCCGGCATCGTCGCGCATCTGCCGACGGCCCTTGCCGGTACCCTTGAACTCGGCCGCACCGGCGCGCTGTCCTTCGGCGTCATCGCTGCCGTGGTTGCCATGGCCGTTGCCGTCATCGCGCTGATCGTCTTCGTGGAGCGGGCGCAGCGTCGCCTGCTGATCCAGTATCCGAAGCGCCAGGTCGGCAACCGCATGTTCCAGGGCGACACGTCGCATCTTCCGCTCAAGCTCAACACCTCGGGCGTGATTCCGGCGATCTTCGCTTCGTCGCTGCTGCTGCTGCCGGCGACGCTGGCAGGCTTCAGCAACACGACCGAACTGCCTGGCTGGGCAACGACCATCATTGCCGCGCTTGGCCACGGCAAGCCGCTCTACATGGTCTTTTATGCGGCGATGATCGCGTTCTTCGCCTTCTTCTATACGGCCATCGTGTTCAATCCGAAGGACACCGCCGACAATCTGAAGAAGCATGGCGGCTTCATTCCGGGCATCCGCCCGGGCGACCGCACCGCCGAATACATCGACTACGTGCTGACCCGTATCACGGTGCTTGGCGCCATTTATCTCGTCTTCGTTTGCATCCTTCCGGAGATCCTGATCGCGCAGACCGGCGTGCCGTTCTACCTTGGTGGTACGTCGCTTTTGATTGTTGTCAGCGTCACCCTTGATACTGTAGCACAGATTCAGGGTCACCTGATCGCACAGCAGTACGAGGGGCTGATCAAGAAATCGAAGCTGCGCGGAGGAAAGAGGGGACGATGAGACTGATATTTTTGGGGCCGCCGGGTGCCGGCAAAGGCACCCAGGCGAAGCTCCTGACGGAAAAGCACGGAATTCCCCAGCTTTCCACCGGTGACATGCTGCGCGCCGCCGTCGCGGCGCAGACGGAAGTCGGCAAGCGGGCAAAGGCGGTCATGGACGCGGGGCAGCTTGTCTCCGATGCGATCGTCAACGAGATCGTCTCCGACCGCATCGATTCGCCGGACTGCGCCAAGGGCTTCATTCTGGATGGTTATCCGCGCACCGTTCCGCAGGCGCAGGCGCTCGACGAAATGCTTGCCGGCAAGGGGATCGGCCTCGATGCGGTCATCGAGCTGAAGGTAGACGAGGCGGCGCTGGTTCGGCGTATGGAGACGCGTGTGGCCGAAACGATTGCCGCCGGTGGCTCCGTCCGCTCCGACGACAATCCGGAAGCCTTCCGGCGGCGGCTCGCCGAATACCGTGAAAAGACTGCGCCGTTGTCGAACTATTACGCGACAACGGGAAAGCTGAAGACGGTCGACGGCATGGCGGACGTCGATACGGTCACCAAAGAGATTGGCAGGATCCTGTCCTAGGTCGGACCATTGCCAAAACGAGGGGCCGGGGTTGACTTTTCCGGCCGATTCCTCTTAAGACAGCGCCAACTCGCGACATGGAAGCGATCGGCGCGGATTTCTCGGAACAACGGGGTCTGGGGCGGTCGCTTTTGACGTGTCTCGAACTTCTAGATTGAACGAAGCGGCCACCGGCCGTATGACGAAGAAACCCACTTGCCGGATGGCAACTGGAAGCAAGGAGAACAGGCGTGGCTCGTATCGCTGGCGTCAACATCCCGACTGCAAAGCGCGTCGTTATCGCGCTGCGTTACATTCACGGGATCGGCCCGAAATTCGCACAGGAAATCATCGAAAAGGTCGGCATTCCTTCGGAGCGCCGCGTGCATCAGCTCACCGATGCCGAGGTCCTGGCGATCCGTGAAACCATCGACCGTGACTATCAGGTTGAAGGCGACCTGCGCCGCGAAACCTCGATGAACATCAAGCGTCTGATGGATCTCGGCTGCTACCGGGGTCTGCGCCATCGTCGTAGCCTTCCGGTTCGCGGCCAGCGCACGCACACCAACGCCCGTACCCGCAAGGGGCCGGCGAAGGCGATCGCGGGCAAGAAGAAGTAATTTCCCGCAGGCGGGAAATTGGAGGCTGGTGCATGGCGCCGGCCTCTTTTGAGTTTCGGGCGGGGCCTCGGCTGCATCTGCAGTGGCTGGTTTTCAAGGTTGCCCCGGTCGGTGGAGCTGCTGGGATTACGGCAGTGACGATATCGCCGCGCGGAGATCCTTCAGGGATGTCGGTGCAAACAACAATTCAGGGCAGGGGCGTGTCAGCTCCCACCCGGTGGAGCCGCTGGGACTACGGCGGTGTCGAGATCAACGAAAGGACTACCCATGGCCAAGGAAGCCGCACGCGTCCGCCGTCGCGAACGCAAGAACATCACCTCCGGTGTTGCTCACGTCAATTCTTCGTTCAACAACACGATGATCACCATCACCGACGCACAGGGCAACGCCATTGCCTGGTCGTCGGCCGGCGCCAAGGGCTTCAAGGGTTCGCGCAAGTCGACCCCGTTCGCTGCCCAGATCGCTGCCGAAGACTGCGCCAAGAAGGCCCAGGAACACGGCATGAAGTCGCTCGAAGTCGAAGTCTGCGGCCCGGGTTCCGGCCGTGAATCGGCGCTCCGCGCCCTCCAGGCTGCCGGCTTCATGATCACCTCGATCCGCGATGTGACGCCGATCCCGCACAACGGCTGCCGTCCGCGCAAGAAGCGCCGCGTCTGATCATTCAAATTCGTCATGCCGGTGAGCGCGGTTTGTGCGCTCCGCCCGGCTCTTCAAGGCTCGGCCGTCACGATTGGATGGTGGCGGCGAACGGAAGGCAAAAGATATGATCCAGAAAAACTGGCAGGAACTGATCAAGCCGAACAAGGTGGAGTTCGCCTCCTCCGGTCGCACCAAGGCAACGCTCGTCGCAGAACCGCTCGAGCGCGGCTTCGGTCTGACCCTCGGCAACGCGCTGCGCCGCGTGCTTCTGTCGTCGCTGCGCGGTGCTGCTGTCACCGCGGTCCAGATCGACGGCGTACTGCATGAGTTCTCCTCGATCCCGGGTGTGCGGGAAGACGTGACGGATATCGTGCTCAACATCAAGGAAATCGCCATCAAGATGGACGGCGATGATTCCAAGCGCATGGTCGTGCGCAAGCAGGGTCCGGGCGTCGTGACCGCCGGTGACATCCAGACGGTTGGGGACATCGAGATCCTTAACCCGAACCATGTGATCTGCACGCTCGACGAGGGCGCGGAGATCCGCATGGAGTTCACCGTCAACAACGGCAAGGGCTACGTTCCGGCTGACCGCAACCGCGCCGAAGACGCGCCGATTGGTCTCATCCCGATCGACAGCCTCTACTCGCCGGTCAAGAAGGTGTCCTACAAGGTTGAAAACACCCGCGAAGGACAGGTTCTCGACTACGACAAGCTGACGATGTCGATCGAAACCGACGGCTCCGTCACCGGCGAAGACGCGATTGCATTTGCCGCCCGCATTCTTCAGGACCAGCTGTCGGTCTTCGTCAACTTCGACGAGCCGCAGAGGGAGACCGAGGAGGAGGCCGTCACCGAGCTTGCCTTCAACCCGGCGCTGCTGAAGAAGGTCGATGAGCTCGAACTGTCGGTCCGGTCGGCGAACTGCCTGAAGAACGACAACATCGTCTACATCGGCGACCTGATCCAGAAGACGGAAGCGGAAATGCTCCGCACGCCGAACTTCGGCCGCAAGTCGCTGAACGAGATCAAGGAAGTTCTCGCTTCCATGGGCCTGCATCTCGGCATGGAAGTGCCGGCCTGGCCGCCCGAGAACATCGAAGATCTCGCCAAGCGCTACGAAGACCAATACTGAGAAAACAAAAGGCAGGTTGATCTCTGCCTTTCCCCGTCAAACAGCAGGCGTGATGCCTGTATGTGCCAGGAAACGGCAGGGCCGATGCGATATCGGCAGACCTGCATTGAAGGAGAATAGCAATGCGCCACCAGAACGCCGGCCGCAAGCTGAACCGTACCGCCAGCCACCGCAAGGCGATGTTCGCCAACATGGCTGCCTCGCTCATCACCCATGAGCAGATCGTGACCACCCTTCCGAAGGCGAAGGAAATCCGTCCGATCGTTGAAAAGCTCGTCACGCTCGGCAAGCGCGGTGACCTGCACGCCCGTCGTCAGGCGATCTCGCAGATCCGTGATGTCGCTGTCGTCTCGAAGCTGTTCGACGCGATCGCTTCGCGCTACGCCAATCGTAACGGCGGCTACCTTCGCATCATGAAGGCCGGCTTCCGTCAGGGCGACAACGCTCCGCTGGCCGTCATCGAGTTCGTCGACCGCGACGTCGCCGCCAAGGGCGCCGCCGACAAGGCCCGCGTTGAAGCCGAGGCTGCTGCCGAAGCCGCCTGATTTCGGGCAACGGAATGAATGAAGAGGCCGGGTGCGTGAGCGCCCGGCCTTTTCGCGTTGGGTTCTATCGGCTCTGGAGAGTTACTCAGTCGGCGATGGCGTTTTCCAGTCTCCGCAGGGGAAGGACGGGACGAGCGTGGCGCGGCTTTGTCCTTCTCCCCGATTACGGGGAGAAGGTGCCGACAGGCGGATGAGGGGCAGTCCAGATGCAAACGCGTGACCGCGTACGAGAGGTGGCGGCGGCGACCTGCGGTTACCGCGCCCGCTCGAAGCTCGGCCGTCCCACCTGGGCCCGTCGCCATTGGTTGTAGCGTGGCCGGATCGGCCGCCAGAGCAGCAGAACCGCCACCAGGCCGATATAGATCGATTGCTGCGGGCCGACCACCTTCACCGACAGCGCGTAATGCAGTGCGCCGGCGGCGGCGATGATATAGACAAGCTTGTGCAGCCGGATCCACCGCGCTCCGAGCCTGCGGATCGACAAATTGTTGGACGTCAGCGCCAGCGGAACCAGCATGACCAGGGCGGCCATGCCGATGGTGATGAACGGGCGCTTGGCGATATCGGCGAGGATCGTCGGGAAATCCAGGTACTTGTCGAGGATCAGGTAGGTCGAGAAATGCATCAGGACGTACCAGAAGGCCAGCAGTCCGAGTGCGCGACGGTAGCGGATCCAATTGATGCCGAAAAGGTCGCGGATCGGTGTGATGCAGAGCGTGGCGATCAGGAAGCGCAACCCCCAGAGGCCGAGCAGGTGCTCGAACTCCTTGATGGCATTGCCAGGCAGTTGGCCCGTAGCGCCGAGATAGAAGCCGGAGATGGCCGGGACGAAGCCGAGCGCATAGAGCGCCCAGATGGACGCGCCATGATATTTTCGGGGCAGGGCGGGGATCGCGGCCATCATCAGAAGTTCTTCGCCAGGTCCATGCCGGCATAGAGGCTGGCGACCTCGTCGGCGTAGCCGTTAAAGGGCAGCGTATCGCGCCTGCTGCCGCCGAAGAAGCCGCCTTCGCCGATCCGGTTTTCCGTCGCCTGGCTCCAGCGTGGATGGTCGACCGCCGGATTGACATTGGCGTAGAAGCCGTATTCGTTCGGGGCCGCGATGTTCCAGGTGCTCGGCGGCTGCTTGTCGGTGAGCGTGATCTTGACGATCGACTTGATCCCCTTGAAGCCGTATTTCCAGGGCACCACAAGACGGATCGGTGCTCCGTTCTGGTTCAGCAGTGTCTTGCCGTAGAGGCCGACGGCGAGAATCGTCAGCGGATGACGGGCTTCGTCCAGCCGCAACCCCTCAACATAGGGCCAGGGCAGCGGCTGAAAGTAGCCGGATTGACCGGGCATCTGCTCCGGTCGGACGACGGTTTCGAAGGCGACATACTTGGCGCTGCCAAGCGGTTCGACCTTGTCGAGCAGGCTCGCCAGCGGGAAACCCACCCAGGGGATGACCATCGACCATGCCTCGACGCAGCGCATGCGGTAGATGCGTTCCTCGAGCGGGAACTTCAGCAGGTCTTCGAGCCCGAACTCCTTCGGTTTGGCGACCATCCCTCCGACTGAGACCGTCCATGGCGTCGGTTGGAAATCGCCACTATTGGCCGCCGGATCGCCCTTGCCCAATCCGAACTCATAAAAGTTGTTGTAGTTCGTCACGTCCTTTTCCGGGGTCAGCGCTTCGCCGACCTTGAATGCGGATGGCGAGGCCTCCAGCGCAGCCGCGCGCGCGCTGTCCGCCGAAGCGAAAAGCAACCCGCCGACCGCTGCCCCGACAAAACTGCGTCGGTTCATGAAGATGGCCTCCGGCGTGATGTCGTGGGCGGCAATCTTCGGCGGGCGGTATGCGGTCATGGTGGTTTCCTTGAGGTAGCAAATCAGGCACGATTGTCGTGGCGGGCCGAATGACACCAAAGTTTCAATCACGAAGCTAGGGGGCGAACGACCACGATTTCGTGCGCGGTCCGTGAGGCAATTTCGCATCCGACCGCAGCGGTCTATTTGCCTTTTTCCTTGCCAAATCTTATCTGAACGTGGCGGCAACGAAAGGGAGAATCTTTGATGAAATTCGGCCACGGCCTTGCGACTGCAATCCTTGTTCTGTTGACCGTCTCCGCGCCCGCGATGGCGCAGGAAAAGTCCGTGCCCACTTCGCAGATGGAGATGCAACTCTCCTTTGCGCCGTTGGTCAAGAAGACCGCCAATGCGACGGTCAACGTCTACGCTGAGCGCGTGGTGGAGCGACGCTCGCTCTTCAACGATCCCTTCTTCGACGAGTTTTTCGGTCAGCGCATGCCGAACCGGACGCAGAAGCAGTCCTCGCTCGGCTCGGGAGTCATCGTCGGTACGGACGGCATCGTGGTGACAAACAATCACGTCATCGAGGGAGCCGACGACATCAAGGTGGCGCTCGCCGATGGCCGCGAGTACCCGAGCAAGGTTCTGCTCAAGGACGACCGCGTCGACCTGGCTGTTCTGAAGATCGAATCGAAGGACGCGTTCGAAACGCTGCCGCTCGGCGACAGCGACGCCGTCGAGGTGGGCGATCTCGTGCTGGCGATCGGCAACCCCTTCGGCGTCGGCCAGACGGTGACCAGCGGCATCGTTTCCGCGCTGGCGCGTAACCAGGTGAAGGCCGGCGATTTCGGCTTCTTCATCCAGACCGACGCCGCGATCAACCCGGGCAATTCCGGCGGCGGCCTGATCAACATGAAGGGCGAGCTGATCGGCATCAACACCGCGATCTTCTCGCGCGGCGGCGGCTCGAACGGGGTCGGTTTCGCCATCCCGGCAAACCTCGTCAAGGTTTTCGTCGCCAGCGCCATCAGCGGCCAGACGTCGTTCGAGCGCCCCTTCATCGGCGCTACCTTCGACGCCGTCACGTCCGACGTCGCCGAGGCGCTCGGCCTCGACAAGGCCCGCGGCGCGCTCGTCTCGAGCGTCCTGCCGCGGAGCCCGGCCGAGAAGGCCGGGCTGAAGCCCGGCGAGGTGGTGACCGCCGTCAACGGCATAGCCGTCGAGCATCCCGATGCGCTCGGCTATCGTCTGGCAACCGTCGGCATCGGCGGCACGGCGAAGCTGACCGTCAGTGACGGCGGCAAGGAGAAGGTGCTGACAATCGCGCTCGATCGCGCTCCCGAAACGCCGCCGCGCGACGAGCGGCATATCGAAGGCCGCAATCCCTTCGCTGGCGCCGTGGTGGCCAATCTTTCGCCGCGCGTCGCCGAAGAACTGCGCATGCCGGCTAGCTCCGTGGGGGTCGTGGTGACCGACATCGCCCGCGGTTCGCCGGCCGCGCGCATCGGCCTGCAGCCGCGTGACATCATTGTCGAGCTCAACGGCACGAGTGTCGCTTCGACCGACATCCTCGAGCATCTGGTTGCCGAGGACCCCTCGGTCTGGCGGGTCGAGATCGAGCGCGACGGCCAGCGCATCCGCCAGTACTTCCGATGACCGATCTGTTCGCCCCCTCCGAGCCGCAAGGAATGGCCGCCAAGCGACCGCTTGCCGACCGCTTGCGGCCGCAGTCCCTCAGCGAGGTCACCGGCCAGGAGCATCTGACCGGGGAGGACGGCGTTCTCTCCCGGATGATCGCCTCGGGCTCGCTCGGCTCGATGATCTTCTGGGGGCCGCCGGGTACCGGCAAGACGACGGTCGCCCGGCTGCTTTCGGGAGAGGCGGGTCTCGCCTTCGAGCAGATCTCGGCGATCTTCTCCGGCGTGGCGGACCTGAAAAAAGTGTTCGATGCGGCCCGGCAGCGCCGGATGGGTGGGCGGCAGACGTTGCTGTTCGTCGACGAGATCCATCGCTTCAACCGCGCCCAGCAGGACAGTTTCCTGCCGGTGATGGAAGACGGAACCATCATCCTCGTCGGAGCGACGACGGAAAATCCTTCCTTCGAGCTCAACGCCGCTCTGCTTTCGCGCGCACGGGTGCTGACCTTCAAGCCGCACGATGAGGCGAGCCTTGAGGAACTGCTCAAGCGCGCCGAGGCGGCGGAAGAGAAATCCCTGCCGCTGGCGCCAGACGCGCGCGCCTCGCTGCTGCGCATGGCCGACGGCGACGGCCGGGCCGTGCTGACGCTTGCCGAAGAGGTCTGGCGCGCGGCGCGCCCCGGTGAGGTCTTTGGCCAGGACGATCTCTTCCGCGTCGTGCAGCGGCGGGCGCCGGTCTATGACAAGGGGCAGGACGGTCACTACAACCTGATTTCGGCCCTGCACAAGTCGGTCCGTGGTTCGGATCCCGATGCTGCGCTTTATTACCTTTGCCGGATGTTCGATGCCGGCGAGGATCCGCTGTTCATCGGCCGCAGGCTGGTGCGGATGGCCGTGGAGGACATCGGCCTTGCCGATCCGCAGGCGCTGGTGGTCTGCAACGCGGCCAAGGACGCCTATGACTTTCTCGGTTCCCCGGAGGGAGAGTTGGCGCTGGCGCAGGCCTGCGTCTATCTCGCCACGGCGCCGAAGTCGAACGCGGTCTATACCGCTTTCAAGGCGGCCACGCGCACAGCCAAGGAGAACGGCTCGCTCCTGCCGCCGAAGCATATTCTCAATGCGCCGACGAAGCTGATGAAGGGCGAGGGCTACGGCGAAGGCTATCGCTACGACCACGACGAGCCGGATGCCTTTTCCGGGCAGGATTATTTTCCGGAGAAGCTGGGGCGACGGACATTCTACGATCCGCCGGAGCGCGGCTTCGAACGGGAGATCCGCAAACGGCTGGACTGGTGGGCAAAGCTGCGGCGCGAGCGCGGCTGAGCGGGGTTCGTCCGCGGCGGTCAGGGGGTGGCGACGATGCGTGGACCAGCCGGCACTTTTGGCTTTGAGACGACCCGAACGGAGGATTCGGCCTTGCCGGCATGACCTTCCATGTCGACAACGACGTGCCAGTGGGCGTCCTTCGGGATCGTCAGCCGAATCGGCGATTTTTTCGCCACACCGCCCACGAACTTGTGCTGGCGCGCATTCTTGAAGCGATCAAAGTCGTCGTTGGTCATCAGGCGGACGTTCGCAACGGCCGAAAGGGTAATCTCGATCGTGACGCCGGCACGGATATCCTTGAGATCGTAGTGGGTGAAGGGAAAACTGATCTGTGCCATTGCCGCCCTGCCGTGTCATTACTCGGCTAATATGCGGCCCAGCCGTTAAGGATCGGTTGGCAGTGGCGGGCAAATTGCGCGCAGCTGTGCGGTGTCTTGTTGCTGTGGAGAAACGCAAGCGGCAACAGCTCGCCGAACCGACACCGTGACGGTTACGTTATCCGGACCAAACGCCGAACCCGCAGCGCGCGCATCGATCTGCCCAGTGACCAGTGCGACGGTCAGTTCTTGCTGTCGTCGAATTTCGGCGGGGCGATCGGATCGCTTGCGGGAAACGACTCTTCGAGCGCTTCGTCAAGGTAGTCGTCTTCCGCCTTTCGTTTCGCCTCCTCGTCCTCGGGGGACTTGGGCCGCGTCGGCTGCTTGGCTGGCTGCTTTGCCTTCGTCATCACATTCTCCCGGGTTGGCGTTTTCGACCATCGGGCGGTTACTCTTTGTCGATCAGCGCTAGAATGCGCCTCTGTGTGTCCTGGTCCTGGGTGCGGATCGCATCGAGCAGAGTGGCCAGTCTACCACGAAGACCGTGGATCTGATCTAAAAGCCGCATCGCGACGTCCACACCGTCCACGTTGACACCCATCGGTCCGACAAGGTCCTGGATCAGGCGCGCCCGTGCCAGGTCCGCTTCATGGAAGATGCGTATCCCGTTCTCCTCTTCCGGGATGAGCCAGCGGTGCTCGACCCAGAAATCGAGAACCGCGATCTCGATCTCGAGATTGCTGCAGAATTCGGTGTCCTTCATCTCAGCCTCCCATGTGTTTGCGCGGCCGCTGTGCCTTTCCGGCCTCCCAGCCCTTGACGAAGGCGGTGAGCTCCGGATCCGCTGCGGGCGGCAACGTCACCTGCAGGGTCACGTAGGCATCGCCATGGCCACCGCCCGGCTTGTGCAGACCTTTGCCCTTCAGGCGCAGGACCTTGCCGGTGTTGGAGTTGGCCGGGATCGTGACATTGACCGCGCCGTCGAGTGTCGGAACGCGAATTTTGCCTCCCAGCACCGCCTCTGACAGGGAGATGGGCACTTCATAGCGGACGTCGTCGCCGTCCTGTCGGTAGAAGGAATGGGGGCGGACCCGGATTTCGATGCGGGCATCGCCGGCGGGGCCACCATTGACGCCCGGTTCGCCCTTGCCGCGCAGCCGCAGCGTCTGGCCGTCGCGCGTTCCGGGTGGGATGGTGAGGTCGATCGGCGGACCGTCGGGGAGGCTGATCTGCTTCTTCGCACCGTTAGCAGCCTCGAGGAAGTCGATCTCCATGGAAAAGTAGGCATCGCGGCCCTTGGATTGGCGTTGGCCGTGGCTGCGCCTTGAAAAGAAGCCGGAGAAGATGTCGTCGGCGGCGCCGAAATCCGAAAAGCTGTGCGCGCTTTCGTACCGGTTGGCCGTGTCGCCGGCCGAGGCATAGTCGCGATAGAAGTGCCTCGGCGGCGTCTCCGCACCGGTCTCGTCGATCTCGCCGCGATCGTACTTGCCGCGCTTGTCTTCGTCGCCGAGCAGGGCGTAGGCCGCCGAGACGGCCTTGAACCTGTCCTCCGCATCCTTGTCGCCGGGGTTGAGATCGGGATGCAGCTTCTTGGCAAGCCTGCGATAGGCACTCTGGATGTCCTTCTGGGTGGCATTCTTGCCGACGCCTAGGACCTCGTATGGACTGCGACTCATTCGCTTTTCCTCGAACCATGACATTTGCATCGTGGACAACGACCGGTCCCCGAAACGTGTCACGTCTTTGCTCTGATCTCAACCATCGTGCAGGGAACGGGAATGGACAGGGATGCGGCAATTCATCGCCGGTTGGGACGGAATGTAGCCTGGTTCTTAGCTGCGCTGCAGGACGATGTCGCTGGTGGCGATGTCTTTGCCCGTCGACAGGTCCTTGTCGACGGTCCGCAGCCTGAGGCCGTTGGCGCCGATCTTCTGGATCATCATCTGCGCCGACCGGTCGCCATTGACGATCCGGCTCCAACGGACGGCCAGGTTGATGGAATTTCCCTGCCGGCTTCCAGAAAGCACGGAGCGGCGACCGGTCGGGCCGACATAGATGCCCTTATAGCGCCCGGCGCTGGAATCCAGCGCCGCGGAGATTGTCCGGCTGAACAACAGAAGGCCGCGGCAGGTCGCCTTCATGTCGATCGACGCACCCTCTGCCGTCGAGACGAGGCGGCACTTGACGCTGATCGCGGGCCTGCCGATCCCGGGTGATGACGGTGCCCTTGCCGCTCCAGTTTCCGGCAAGCGAATTCAGGAACGCGGTTTCATCGGCCATCGCGGGATGCGTCGCGAACAACAAGAACAACAACAACGGACAGCGCCGAAGGATCTGCGGTACACGCACCATGGGTCTGTTCCGGTCATCTTCTAAGCTGGCGACGAGGACGCTAGGACCTCATCTTGTCTCATACACGGCTCGATGGCGAGCGGTTACCGCGTGCTACGATCGGCCGATGCGTATGAAACCGATCGATGGCTTGACGAACAGCCGTTTGCTGTGCCGCTGCGCCTGATGCAGGTTGCATGGTAACGGAAACCGGTGAGACCGGCACGGCAAATGGGGCATCCCGATCGCCGTGCCGGTCCCCTGCCAGGTGCCGATGAACCGGTTCATCCCGCCTGCGAACTGTTCGCGGTACGAGAAAGGTCAGCTGGATTGCCCGGAGACCCAATTGTGCCAGTCGTCCACGCTGCCGTGGAAAACGTTGAGGTCGATCTTTTCGCTCACACCATGCGACAGGCCGGAACCGGAATACTGCCAGAACACCCACTTGCGGCCCGGATAGCGCTTGGACGGGTGGGCGGCGACTGAACGCAGCCAGAAGGGGTAGTCGAGGAACTCGCCGCTGAGATTGTCGGCGTAGAAGTCGGGCGCGGTATAGATGATCGGTCGCTGGCCGTAATGGCGTTCCAGCTTGTCCATGAACACCTGCATCTTTTCCAGCACCTTGGCGCGCGACAGCCGCCGCTTGCAGCTCGATTCGGCATTATATTCGACGTCGATCACCGGCGGCAGCGCGCCCGGTTCCTTCGGCACGTTGCGAATGAACCAGTCGGCCTGTTCGCCGGCCGTTCTGCACCAGTAGAAGAAGTGGTAGGCCCCGCGTTTGATCCCGGCGTCCTTCGCCCGCTGCCAGTTCTTCCTGAACATCGGATCGATGTGGTCGCCGCCGTCCGTCGCCTTGATGAAGGCGAAGTTCGCCCCCTGCTGTCGCAGTGTCACCCAGTCGATTTCGCCCTGCCAGCGCGACACGTCCACTCCGTGCACCGCATGGCTGCGTGGAGAGATCTTGCCGAAATTGATCGGCTTGGCGTCGCGGAAGCGCTGGCTGTAGACCTTGCTGCGCCCGCCCGGTGCCGAACCGATTGCCGGTGCCGCGGGCGCGATCATCTGCAGCGGCCGTTGCGAGGGGATCGCCATCCCGGCCGTCCGCGTCACCGCCTCGAACGCCTGTTGGTCGGGGACCTGTCCCGCCCACGCAAGCTCCGTCTGTGGCTCGCCTTCCCGCGTTGCGGCGACCTCGCCGATATCCGCCGTCGGCACAGCCGAAGCGGCTCTGGCGACCGAGTTGGTCGTCTCCCGGGAGGGGCGCTTGGCCTGGGTGTCGTCGCCGCCGAATCTGCCGCCGCAACCTGCGAGCACCAAACCGAGGAGAAAGATTGCTGGAACAGCCGATAGACGCATGGAAACCCGCTACGCAAAACAAACCGACGGCATTGAATGCGCCGCCTGGGACCATTGGAACGTCAAGGCTAACGGGAAATTACCAAGAAAGACTGAATCCGATCTTTATAGAAATCCGGGGTCTCAACTGACGTCCGGCCGACAGATAACGGCGGCCTTACACGTTTTCAGCGGCTTGTGTCGCGGCGAAACCCATTCCGAGATGCCCAACGCCTTGAAGGTGCCCAAACACCGTCGCCCGCAGCGACAGGAAAACAGGCGCAATGGCGAAAACGTGATCGCGCCGTGAAGGAGAATGGCCGGATACCCGGCCATTCTGTGTTCGGTTTCAACGGGGCCGATGCTCGATCAGACCCCGATCTTGCCGCCGCCGATCTTGGTGATCGCCACGACAGCGGGGCGTACCGGCATGTCGTCCTTGAAGTCGGGCCAGCGGGTGGAGAGGTCCTCGTAATAGGACGGGCGGCCGTGGCCATCCCAGTCCTCGCCGCCGTCGCCCGGATGCTGCACGGCGACGAACACCGTCTCGTCGTCCGGGGTGAAGAGCGGGCCGCACATTTCGGCGCCGACCGGCACGCGGAAGAACAGCTTCGAGGTGGCGCGGGCGTCGCCTTCGGTGTCGACCGCCCAAAGGCCGTCGGTGCGGCCGGTCGCCTTGTTGGAGTTGCCGTCGGTCGAGACCCAGAGGCGCCCGGCGGCGTCGACGGCACAGTTGTCGGGCATGCCGAACCAGCCGTTCTTCGTCGTTTCCGTCGAGAACGTGGCGCCGACCTCGGCAACGGACGGGTCGCCGCATTTCAGCAGCACCTCCCACTTGCCCGACGTCGCGGTGAAGTCGCCGCCGTCTTCCTCGATCTCGATGATGTGACCGAAAGCGTTCGCCGCGCGCGGGTTGGCGGCATCGACCTGGTCGGCCTTGCGCTTGGAGTTGTTGGTCAGCATCACGTAGACCTTGCCGTTGACGCCGTTCGGCTGAACGTCTTCCGGGCGGTCCATCTTGGTGGCGCCGACAAGGTCGCCGGCGCGGCGGGTTTCGATCAGCACGTCGGCCTGGCTGGCAAAGCCGTTTTCGGCCGTCAGCGGGCCCTCGCCATGCACGAGCGGCAGCCACTGCATCGTGCCGTCCTCGTTGAACTTCGCGACATAGAGCGTGCCGGCGTCGAGCAGATCCATATTGGCGGCGCGGTCGTTCGGATTGTAGGTGCCGTCGGTGACGAACTTGTAGACATAGTCGAAGCGCTCGTCATCGCCGAGATAGAACACCACCTTGCCGTTCTTGGCGACGATCGATTCGGCGCCCTCGTGCTTGGTGCGGCCGAGGGCGGTGCGCTTCTTCGGCACCGAATTCGGGTCCATGACGTCAACCTCGACGATCCAGCCGAAACGGTTCGGCTCGTTCGGCTCCTTGGCGAGGTCGAAGCGGTCGTAGAAATTCGCCCAGTCGTAGCCGCTGTCCGGAACGCCGTAGCGCTTGTAATTGGCGGCTTCGGCATGGTCGGCCGGCAGTTCGCCGGAGAAGTAGCCGTGAAAATTCTCTTCCGCCATGATGTAGGTGCCCCACGGGGTTACCCCGCCGGCACAGTTGTTGAGCGTGCCGATGACCTTCGTGCCGGTGGCATCGGCGGACGTCTTGACGCGGTCGTGGCCGGCGACCGGGCCGGTAAGCCGCATTTCGGTGTTGGCGGTGATGCGGCGGTTATACTTGCCCTCCGGCACGACCTGCCACTTGCCGTCGACCTTGCGGATCTCGACGATCGTGCCGCCATGAGCGGCCATCTCGACGTCGACCTGGTCCTTCGACAGCTTGCCCTGCTCGATCTTGCCGTCGACAATGGTGACGAGGCCGGGGAACATCAGGTGCGGGTTGGTGTATTCGTGGTTGACGACGAGCAGGCCGTGCTCGGCCGAGCCGTCGAGCGGGATGAAGCCGACATAGTCGTTGTTGTAGCCGAACTGGCGTTCCTGCGCGGCGGCCGTCTGCTTCGTCGGGTCGAATTCCGGGGCATCGGCGAAGATCGCATCGCCCCAGCGCAGCAGGATGTCGGCGTCATAGCCCTCGGCGACATGGTGCGTGGCATCGACGCCGGCCTCGACCTCGGGGAACGAGAAGGCCGAACCGCCGTTTGCGCGCGCCTCTTGCGCGCTCAACAGTGCGGCCGGGCCGACGGTCGCGGCGATCGCCGAAACGGCGAGCGAGCCCTGCAGAAAGCCGCGGCGCGAGAAGCGCTTGCCGATGATCTCGCCCATTGTCGGATTCAGGCTCGTGTTGTGGCCGTCGCCGTCGGCGTCCTCGAGCTGGGTCGTCGGAAAGATCTTCTGGGAGAAGTGGTCGGTCATAAGGCTGCCTCCAGTTGGTAGCGGACTCGCTGTCAGAGTCGTCCAGCCTTTAGCCAAGGGATGCTTCCGTTTTGCGACAGGTCGAGCCTGGCCACGCGCCATCTTTGCGTCCGGGCCTATGGATGATTGTTTCGATGCCAACGCACCGTTCATTGCCAGCCGCGGGAACTTTGCCATGCCTTGAGGATTGAAAGGAGGAAGGCGATCGGCCAGCAAACCGCGGATCGCGGCATCAAGAAGGGCACCGCATGGCAAAATGCGGACGTCGTACGATTCTTTACGAACAGCCTGGGAAGGTCTATTGTTGGACGTCTGGCCTCGGCCCCCGAACAAGGGCCCCCGTCTTCTCGTGCTGTCCGACCGAAGCCGCGTCTAATTCGACATGGCCGCTGCGTTCATTTGATTTTTGGCAGCTGAACGGGCGGCGCTCGCGCGCGCCCTCTGTGTCTCAAAAGTGGAGGAGTTGTCGCCATGCTCTCAGACCTTCGTTGTGCTGGATCCCTCTCTAGAGGGGAGGTCGAGCGGTTGCAGAAGGTTCTCGACGAAATATGTCTGAACGAACGTGTCGCCCATCATTCGGCTTTGTGTGACGAAGTCGGAAAGCAGATCGTTCATCTCTATCGAAGCGGGATCCGGGATTCGTCCGAAATCATGGCGATCATGGAATTGCGTTTCCGCCGCCACTAAAGGGCGTCGATCTTTCTAGAGCCATCCACCCGAGAAGCCCGCCCTGCGCAAACCGGCAACGACCGGCCCGCATCGGCGCATGGTGTTCCACAGCAGACCGGTGCGATAGTTTTCGATCATCAGCACGACTGGCCCCTGATCGACGCCAAAATGAAAGGGACTGACCCACCATCCGGCGGATGTCCCGTCAACGGGAAAGGACGGGTTGAAGGAGGATTTGAAGCCATAGAGCCGGGTCATGCCCAGGTCCATTCGCGCAAAGTTCCTGACGGTGGGAACGACGATCTCCGGGGCGAACGGCAGCGATGCAACGACAACCCATGGCGACACCGTTCCATCGTCCGGGCCAAATGGCGCGCCGCGCGCAACGTAGTCGAAGAATTCCCGTTCCACGCCGTCAATGGTCCTCTTGATCCAACCCGGTCCGTCACTGGCCGTAAAACCCCAGCAATGTTCGCCATAGCCGGAAAAATGCAGGGGGTTGCGGATGGCGTACTCTTGATGGACGTATGTGGCGTGCCGGCTGTTCCGAAAGTAGTCGCTATCATGTTCGCGCATGAACGCGTCGCGGATGCCGCGAAAATCGATCCATAAGTGCGACAGTTGGTGGGTGAAGAGCGGGCCGGAGTAAAGCAACTCGCGCCCGTAGATGTTCCGCCATTCGTAGCTCTCGGTGTAGGCGGCGTAGGATTCCGGCGGCAACGGGTGGGTTGGCGACCCCAGCCCGAGGATGTAGAGCAGCAGACCCTCGTCGTATCCCCGCCAACGATGAGGAATGAATCCGCTCTCAGGCCTCCATCCGTGGGTCAGCGTCAGGCCGCGATCGCAAGCCCAGTTCCAGTCGGCGCGTTCGTAGAGTTCGGTGGCGAGACGGCGGACCTCGATCTCCTCGGCGGCATCGCCGTCAAAGTACGCCGCCACTGTCAACGCGCCCGCGAACAGAAAGGCCGAGTCGACCGTGGACAACTCGCAGTCCCAGACGCGGCGCCCCGTTTCAATGTCGAGGAAGTGATAGAAGAACCCTTTGTAGCCGGACGCATCCGGCTCGGGGCCTTGCGGGCAGGAGAGCAGGAACTGCAGCCGTTGCCGCGCGATCTTGACTGCAAACTGGCGGATGACGACGCCACGCTCTACCACCACCGGGATTGTGGCGAGTGCCATTCCAATTGCCGCTATGCTCGCGGGCGAGGCGGGCGACGTCTTGTCCCTTACGAGCCCGTTATCCGGATTGGTGCATTGGAGATAGTATAGAAGCGTGGTGAACTGCAGCCGGCCAAGGTCCTGATCCGTCGGCATGCGATGCAAATCCGGAGCGGTCGAAAGCTGTTGGGACA
Organism: Mycoplana ramosa; assembly: GCF_041930185.1. Lineage (NCBI taxonomy): Bacteria > Pseudomonadati > Pseudomonadota > Alphaproteobacteria > Hyphomicrobiales > Rhizobiaceae > Mycoplana > Mycoplana ramosa. The sequence continues at coordinate 28,587 of NZ_JBHEEW010000006.1, forward strand.
TCGCGCTTATCCAGAGGCAAGCCGGAGATCGGGGCAGCGGCCATCGCCGGCAATCAGCACCCTCGGAATTGCCGGTCAGGCCGGCCATTCCGTCACATGTTGTCGCCTTCCGTGGACGTTTTCCGCCTCGCATCAGCAGGCGCCTTGCTGCCCCATTTCCAGCCACTGATCGAAGGCATGTCGTCACCGTGCTCTTCGATATATTCCCGGTGCTCGATCAGCTTCGAATGGATGGCCTGCTTGAAGTAGGCCGCGCGGGCACCAAGTTGCGGCAGTCGGTCTATGACGTCGCCGACGAGATGAAAGCGATCGATCTGGTTCAGAACCACCATGTCGAACGGCGTTGTCGTCGTTCCTTCCTCCTTGTAGCCGCGAACGTGCAGGTTCGCGTGGTTGGTCCTTCTGTAGGTCAGTCGGTGGATCAACCAGGGGTAGCCGTGGAAGGCAAAGATGATCGGCTTGTCCCGGGTGAACAAGGCGTCGAAATCCCGATCCGACAGCCCGTGCGGATGCTCTTCCGCCGGCTGCAGCTTCATCAGGTTCACGACATTGATGACACGCACCTTCAGATCGGGCAGGTGCTCCCGTATCAATTCGACCGCCGCCAGCGTCTCCAGGGTCGGCACATCACCGCAACAGGCCATCACGACATCCGGCTCGCTGCCCCTGTCATTGCTGGCCCATTCCCAGATGCCAAGTCCCATGTTGCAATGCTTGACGGCCTCGGACATCGTCAGCCATTGCGGGGCGGGCTGCTTTCCGGCGACGACGACGTTGACGTAGTTGCGGCTGCGCAGGCAATGGTCGGTCACCGACAACAGCGTGTTTGCATCGGGCGGCAGGTAGATGCGAATCACGTCGGCCTTCTTGTTGGCGACATGATCGATGAAACCCGGATCCTGATGACTGAAGCCGTTGTGATCCTGTCGCCAGACATGCGAACTGAGAAAGTAATTCAGAGAGGCGATCGACCGGCGCCAGGGTATGCCGTTGCACACCTTCAGCCACTTTGCATGCTGGTTGAACATCGAGTCGATGATGTGAATGAAGGCTTCGTAGCAGGAGAAGAAGCCATGCCGGCCGGTCAGGAGATAGCCTTCCAACCATCCCTGGCACTGGTGCTCGCTGAGAACCTCCATGATGCGGCCGTCCGGGGAGAGATGATCGTCGTCAGGATAGATTTCCGCCATGTAGCAACGGTCCGTCACCTCAAGCACGTCCTGCCAGCGATTGGAATTATTCTCGTCAGGGCTGAACAGGCGGAAGTTCTTGCTTTCCATGTTCGCCTTCATTACGTCCCGCAGAAATTTTCCCATGACGCGGGCGGATTCCGCCGTTGTCGCTCCGGGGCTCGGCACCTCGACGGCGTAGTCCCTGAAGTCCGGCAGCTTGAGGTCGCGTAAAAGCAGCCCGCCATTGGCGTGCGGATTGTCGCTCATCCGGCTATGGCCGGTGGGGGCCAGCGCTGCGATCTCGGGCCGTAGCCGGCCGGATGCCTCGAACAATTCCTCGGGGCGATAGCCCTTCATCCATTGTTCGAGAATGCGAATGTGTTCCGGCTTGTCCATCTCGCCCATCGGCACCTGGTGCGATCGCCAGTAGTCCTCGCACTTCTTGCCGTCGATCTCCTTCGGGCATGTCCAGCCCTTCGGTGTGCGAAAGACGATCATCGGCCACGTCGGACGCTTCAGGTTGCCGTTTGTGCGGGCGTCGGCCCAGATCCGCTTGATTTCCGCCACGACGGCATCGAGCGTGCCGGCCAGTTGCTGGTGGACCTTGTCGGGCTCGTTCCCTTCGACGAAATAGGGCCGGTAGCCCATGCCCTCGAAGAACTTGCGCAGTTCATCCTCGGGAATGCGGGCAAGGAAACACGGATTGGCGATCTTGTATCCATTGAGGTGGAGGATCGGCAGGACGCAGCCGTCGCGGGCAGGATTGAGAAACTTGTTGCCCTGCCAGCCGGTTGCCAGCGGGCCGGTCTCCGCTTCGCCGTCGCCGACGACGCACGCGACGATCAGATCCGGATTGTCGAAGGCGGCACCATAGGCGTGGCTGAGCGCATATCCGAGCTCTCCCCCCTCGTGGATGCTGCCCGGGGTTTCCGGGGCGACGTGGCTGGGGATGCCGCCGGGGAAGCTGAACTGCTTGAACAGCCGCTTCATGCCCTCCGCGTCCTGGCTGATATTCGGGTAGAATTCGCTGTAGGTGCCTTCGAGATAGGCATGCGCGACCAGCGACGGACCGCCATGGCCGGGGCCGATCACGTAGATCATGTCGAGATCGTCCCGCTTGATCACCCGGTTCAGATGCACATACAGCATGTTCAGGCCAGGGGATGTACCCCAGTGACCGAGCAGGCGTGGCTTGATGTGCTCGCGCTTGAGAGGCTCACGCAAGAGCGGATTGTCGAGCAGGTATATTTGACCGACGGACAGATAGTTGGATGCCCTCCAGTAAGCGTCCAACAGGTGGAGCTCTTCCGCCGAAAGAGCGATTTCGGTTTGCCCATCGGTCGGTCGGTCTTGCCTGCCCTTGGCCGTCTTGTCCGGTTCCATCGAAGTCTCCTGTCAAGTCGGATTGGTTCGAGAGCATGCTTGCTTCCAACTGGCGACGGCGGCCATCCCCTCGCGGCCGGTCAGGTAAAGTGCTCGACGACGCCTTTTACGCCGGGAACGCTTTCGGCCACGGTACGAGCGGCCCGCTTGCACTCTGACGCTTCCACAACGCCCCAGAGATGAACGATCCCGTTCTCCACGGTCACCTTGAGGCCAAGTGCTTCCAGACCGGTGTTTTCCAGAAGCCGAACCGTGACGCTCTTTTGAATGGCCTCATCGCCCGATGCTGTCCCATCCGGCCTGGCCGCTATGATTGCTTGCAGCAGGTCGGCACGGCTGACGATACCCACAAGGGCCCCATCCCGGGTGACCGGGATGCGTTTGATGCCATGGCGCTGCATGAGCGTCGCAGCCCGAGATACGGAGGCATTTTCGTCGATTGTTATCGGATCGGGGGTCATCGCGTCGCCAACCTTCCAGGAGGTGCGCCTGACGTAGGCATTGGCGCGCTCCTCGGCAGGTTCTGTCGGCTCTGGATCGGAAGCGATCAAGGCTCCGCCCAGTTCCGTCCTGCGGATCAGATCGCCTTCGCTGATGATGCCCGCGAGCTGACCATCCCCGCCAACCACCGGCAGGCCGCTGACGCGATGGTCCAGCATGATCCTGGCCGCCTGCCTGACACTGTTATCGGGCGACACACCGACAATGGTCGGCGACATGACATCCTTGACGCGCATCTTGGTTCCAGCATGAACATTCGCAGAATGTCACGTTACCCCCCTCGCGGGAGTTCGACAACCAGTTCGCACCAACTGACGTCCGTGCCCTCAGCCGGGATACGAAGCCTCGACGACCGCCAGCGCCGCCATGTTGACCACGCCGCGGGAGGTCACCGAAGGCGACAGGATGTGAGCGGGCAGGGCGGCGCCGAGCAGAATCGGGCCGACGTGAAGACCGTCCATCATCGTCTTGAGGACGCCGAGCGAAATGTTCGCGGCGTCGAGATTCGGGAACACCAGAAGGTTGGCCTCGCCGGTCAGCGTGCTCGTGGGCATCACGCGCTGGCGCAGCAATTCGGATATCGCGGAATCGCCGTGCATTTCGCCGTCGGCCTCCAGTTCCGGTGCCCTTTCCCGGACAAGCTCCATGGCCTTGCGCATCTTGAAGGCGCTGACCGAATCGCGCGAGCCAAAATTGGAATGCGACACCAGGGCCGCACGTGGCGTGATGCCGAAGCGGCGGATTTCCTTCGCCGCCATTACCGTCATCTGCGCAACTTCCTCCGCGCTCGGCTCGAAGGTGACGTAGGTATCGGTGAAGAAGGTGGCGCCCCGCTGGGAAATCAGCAAGCTGAGGGCGGAGAAGTCGGTTACGCCTTCGCGCAGGCCGATGATCTGCCGAACGTCTCGCAGGTGCTTGGCATAGCGGCCTTCGACACCGCAGATCAGCGCGTCGGCCTCGCCGCGCCGCACCGCGAGCGCGCCGATGACCGTCTGGTTCGTGCGAACGATCGTGCGGGCGGCCTCTGGAATGACGCCCAGCCGGCCGACCAGCTTGAAATAGTCGTCGACATACTCGCGGTAGCGCGGATCGTCTTCCGGGTTCACCACCTCAAAGTCCGCCGACGGGCGGATGCGCAGGCCGTAGCGCTCCAGCCGGGCCTCGATGATCTGCGGCCGGCCGATCAGAATCGGCTGGGCCGTGTTCTCCTCGAGCAGCACCTGGGCTGCGCGCAGCACCCGCTCGTCCTCGCCCTCGGCGAAGATCACGCGCTTCTTATCCGCCTTTTTCGCTGCCGCGAAGATCGGCTTCATGATGAAGCCGGAGCGCCAGACAAAGCGGTTGAGTTGATCCAGATAGGCGTCGAAATCGGCGATCGGCCGGGTGGCGACACCGCTTTCGGCGGCGGCGCGCGCGACGGCCGGGGCGATGCGCAGGATCAGGCGCTGGTCGAACGGCGATGGGATCAGATAGTTCGGGCCGAACACCGGCGTATCGCCGGAATAGGCACGCGCCGCGACGTCGGAGACCTCCTCGCGGGCGAGGGCGGCGATGGCCCGGACCGCGGCCATCTTCATCTCCTCGTTGATCGTGCGGGCGCCGCAATCGAGGGCCCCGCGGAAGATGTAGGGGAAGCAGAGGACGTTATTGACCTGGTTGGGGAAATCGGAGCGGCCGGTGCAGATCATCGCGTCCGGTCGGGCGGCGCGGGCCTCTTCGGGCATGATCTCCGGCGTCGGGTTGGCCAGCGCCATGATCAGCGGCTTGTCGGCCATGCGCGCCAGCAGTTCGGGTTTCAGGACGCCGGCGGCGGAAAGGCCGAGGAAGACATCGGCGCCGTCGATCGTCTGCGCCAGTTCGCGCTTGTCGGTCTCCTGCGCATAGACGGCCTTCCACTGGTCCATCAGCGCTTCCCGGCCCTTGTAAACGAGGCCTTCGATGTCATGCACCCAGATGTTCTCACGCTTTGCGCCGAGGGTAACGAGCAGATTGAGGCAGGCGAGGGCGGCCGCGCCGGCGCCGGACGCGATGATCTTTGCCTTGGCGATGTCCTTGCCGGCAAGCTCCAGTCCGTTCATGATCGCCGCGGCGACGATGATTGCCGTCCCATGCTGGTCGTCATGAAAAACCGGGATGTCCATCTTCTCGCGCAGCCGGCGCTCGACCTCGAAGCATTCGGGCGCCTTGATGTCTTCCAGATTGATGCCGCCGAAAGTCGGTTCGAGGGCGGAAATGACGTTGACCATCTCGTCCACGCTTGCTGCGTCGATCTCGATATCGAAGACGTCGACGCCGGCGAACTTCTTGAAAAGAACGGCCTTGCCTTCCATCACGGGCTTGGACGCCAGCGGCCCGATGTTGCCTAGGCCCAACACGGCCGTGCCGTTCGAGATGACCGCGACAAGGTTGGAGCGGGCGGTGTAGTCCGCTGCCGTTTCCGGATTGTCGCGGATCGCCAGACAAGGCGCGGCAACGCCGGGCGAATAGGCAAGTGCCAGGTCGCGCTGGTTGCCAAGCGGCTTGGTCGACTGGATCTCCAGCTTGCCGGGGCGGGGATAGCGATGGAAGAACAGGGCCTGCTGGTCGATGTCGCCGCTCGTGGGCTTGGAATTTGCTTTCGATTTGTCGCCAGTGGTCATGTTCTTCGCCCGCTTCATTCGCTCTTCCGCCCCTCTTCTGGCACGGATGGGGCGCGCCGTGAAGTTGGGACCGATGCCATAAAGCCCCATTTGGCCTCACTTGCAACCACCAACCCTGCCTTTGTGGGATGACCAGCGGCGCCACCATCAGGGGTGCGCCGGCCACGGTGACCAGTGGTTGTCGAGGGTGGCTGCTGATCGTATGAAAACGTCGCTTGAGCCAAGGAGGCCGGGATGGAATCGGAAGCAAACAAATCGATCGTTCAGGACTATATAGCCGCATTCAATACATTCGACCTGGAGAGGCTCGCGGAACTTTTCGCCCCGGACGCGAAGATCTACGGTGTGCTCGGTTTCGGCCTGCTTGCCGATGTCGTACCGATCTGGCGCGAGTTGCACGAGGGGATGAACATGCGGCTCGAAGCGCTCGATATTGCTGCCGACGGCTGCAATGTCGTGGTGCGGCTGCGCGAGACGGGCCGCTTCACCGGGACGTTCCGCGGGCTCGCTGGTCACGAACCGACCGGGCGTTCTTACGAGATCACCGCGATGGAGTGGTTTATCATCAAGGATGGCCGCATCACCTGCCGTTGGGGTGCGCGGGACAGTGCCGCCATTGCCCGCCAGGTCATCGGATAGCGCCAGCGCGAATCGGGATCGTTTCGGCGCGGCTGTCATTCTGCTGATACACGAGTCTGGTTTTCACCGTGCTTGGAGACAGGGTCTCCAGGAGAGGTATTTGCCGGAGTGCATGGGATGAGCGCCAACGACCCGACACCGAACGTGTGCCGCGTGAGGACCCTGTTCCTGTCGGACGTTCATCTCGGTTCCAGGGCAGCGAAGGCCGACTTTCTGCTTGACTTCCTGCGGTGCCATGAAGCGGAAACGATCATCCTTGTCGGGGATATCGTCGATGGCTGGCGGCTGAAGCGCAGCTGGTACTGGCCGCAGAGCTGCAACGATGTGGTTCAGAAACTGTTGCGCAAGGCGCGCAAGGGGACCCGGATCGTCTACATTCCGGGCAACCACGACGAATTCCTGCGGGACTTCCCCGGCGTTCACTTTGGCGGCATCGAGGTCGCGCAACAGATCATCCACGAAGCGGCCGACGGCAAGCGCTACCTGGTGCTGCATGGCGACGAGTTCGACGTCGTCGTCCGCAACGCCCGCCTCCTCGCCTATCTCGGGGACTGGGCCTATGATGCGGCGATCGGCGTCAACATCGTGCTTGCCGCCGCGCGCCGGCGCCTCGGCATGCCCTATTGGTCGTTTTCGGCCTGGGCAAAGCTGCGCGTCAAGCACGCGGTGAACTTCATCGGCGCCTTCCAGCGCGTGGTGGCGGAAGAGGCGCGCAGGCACGACGCCGACGGTGTGATTTGCGGCCACATCCACCATGCGGTGATCGAGGAGTTGGACGGGATCCGCTATATCAACACCGGGGACTGGGTGGAGAGCTGCACGGCCGTCGCCGAGCATTTCGACGGCCGAATGGAGCTGATCGCCTGGCAGTCGCCGGCCGCTCGTTCAACCGTTGCCGCCTCCAACTCGCGCGAACTGGAAGCGCGGGCGCCGAAGGCAGCGTGAAGAGCCGCAGGTCTCGAGTATGTGAGCCTGCTCGGAACAGTCGGGCGAAAAATCACGCCTACTGCGCAGCAAGCGCATCTTGAGGGCTTGAGACGCGCTTGCGATGACTTCATCGGCTGAAGTCGTGGAGCGGGAGAACCCGCAGGAGCTGGCAGAAATCACGGATTGGCGCATCTGCCTCAGCGTGGTAATCCTTCCCATCCTTCTGTTCAGGTTCCAAACATGCAATCGCCTCACGGCATGGTCGCGACCGCTGGTCCGCCGCGCCTCTTCGTTCTGCGAATCGCGATCGTCTTCTGCGCTCCGATGCTGGTGAACGGCATCGCGCTGCCGTTTTTCCCGACCTGGCTCCATACGCTGTCGATGACGGACTGGGAAATCGGCGTGGTGCTGGCGGTGCCGATGGTGGTGCGTGTCTTCACCGCGCCGCTCGCAGGCATGATCGCCGATCGGATCGGCGACCGGGCCAGCGTGCTGGTCTGGTCGGGGACGATGTCGCTTGCCACGGCCGTCGCGCTGCTCTTCACCGACCATTTTTGGCCCGTGCTGATCCTCTACACCCTGCAGGGGATCGTCTATGCGCCCTATCTGCCGATCACCGATGCGATCGCCCTCAGCGGCGTGCGCCGCTGGCACTTCGACTACAGCCGCATGCGCTTCTGGGGCTCGCTCGCCTTCATCGTGTCGACCATGGTGGGCGGCTGGCTCTCAGGGATTTTCGGTGGGGCGATGGTGCTGCCCGCCATGACGGTCGGCTTCGTCACGACGGTCATTACTGCCTTCATAGCACCGCGCATCGGCAAGCCGCGCCGGCCGTCGCCGATTTCGGCGCTGGCGGTCACTCCGACCGGTTCGGCCGGCCAGATCGACGTGCAACTGATGATGATCGGCGCGGCCCTGGTGAATGCCAGTCACGGCATGTTCTATGCCTTCGCCGCGATCCTCTGGGGTGCGGAGGGCTACTCGGGCACTGAAATCGGCGTTCTCTTCAGCGTCGGCGTCGCCGCGGAGGTGCTGTTCTTCATCGTTTCCGCCCGCCTGCGCCGGCGCATCAGCCTCTGGACCATGATTGTCCTCGGCTGCTCGGTCTCCGTCTTCCGCTGGATCGTCTTCCCGCAAGACCTCGGCTTTGCCGGCTATTTCGCGCTGCAATGCCTGCACGCCTTCACCTTCGCCGCCATTCACGTCGGCGTGCAGGGGCGGATTGTCGAGCGGGTCGCCGAGGAGAAGGAAGCCTCCGCGCAAGGGCTCTATTTCTTCTACAACGGCATCTTCATGGCCCTGACGACGTTTCTGTCGGGCTATCTCTTCGCCTGGTATGGCATCGATGGCTTCTATGCGATGTCGGCGGTCGCGGCCCTCGGACTGGTCCTGTTGCTGCTCGCCCGCAGCATTCAGCCCCAGAGACTGGGATCTGGCGGGAACACCAGCGAGTCCACGTAACGAAGGCCGGGCTCGCGATCGCGCGCCAGAAGGAGCGGGCCGTCCAGGTCTACGAAATCCGCGCCTTGCGCCAGTAGCACCGCCGGGGCCATCGCCAGCGACGAGCCGACCATGCAGCCCACCATCACCTTCAGGTTCAGACGGGCCGCCTCGGCGCGCAGGTCGAGCGCTTCCGTCAGGCCGCCCGCCTTGTCGAGCTTGATGTTGATGGCGTCGTAGCGATCGGTCAGTGCTGCAAGATCGGCTGTGAGATGCACGCTCTCGTCCGCGCAGACGGGAACGACCCGCTCCACATGCGCCAGTGCCTCGTCCCGGCCGGCCGGAAGCGGCTGTTCGATCAGGGAGATGCCGGCCTCGGCACAAACGGCGAGGTGATAGGCGAGTGTCTCGCCGGTCCATCCTTCGTTGGCGTCGAGGATGATGCGGGATTTCGGCGCGGCGTCACGAACGGCGCGGATGCGCGTTGCGTCGTCCGGGGTACCGACCTTCACCTTCAACAGCGCGCGATCCGCGTGGCGGGCGGTCTGCGCGGCCATCACCTCCGGTTCGCCGAGCGAGATCGTATAGGCGGTGGTGAGCGGCTGCGGCGGCGCGGCGTTGATCATCGACGCTACGGGCATGCCTGTGCGCTTGGCCTCGAGGTCCCACAACGCGCAATCGACGGCGTTGCGCGCTGCGCCGGCGCGCATGATCTGCCGAAGCTCCTCACGCGAGGCGCCCGACTCGACGGCCGCTGTCGCGGCGGCGATTTCCGCCAGAACGCTGCCGAGCGATTCGCCGTAGCGCGCATAGGGTACGCATTCGCCCCAGCCGGCATGACCGTCTGCGGTGATTCGGCAGGTCACGACGGCCGCCTCGGTCTTGGTTCCGCGCGAAATCGTGAAGCCGCCGGCGATCGGAAACGTCTCTGTGGCTGAGGCAAGGGTTCGACGCATGTCTTGTTCGGCTCCCAATCGATTTTTTAGGGTGGTCCGGCGACCGGATAAGGCTTCTTGCGGTGACAGATCAAGGCCGAGCCGATATGAGTCGCAATCAACGGTTCTATCATTTTTTGCCTGCATCGTCCGGGAAGAAGCAAGAGCATTGAATTCCGCGACCATCCCATCCGCCGAGATCGAGACTGCCAGCCGTCCGCAGGACGGCGGTGAGGTCTGGCGGCTTTCCGGGGCATGGCGTGCGCAGACCGCAGTCGCCGCCAAGCGCAAGCTGGACGCACTGAGTCACGGCAGGGGACCGCTCGAAATCGACCTCAGCGCGATCGAGGGGATGGACACGGCCGGCGCCTGGCTGATCCGCCAGGCGATGACCGGACTGCAGCAGGCCGGCGCGCAGGTTCGCGTCACCGATCCGCACGGCCGCTTTCTGGATTTGATCGAGGCGCTGCCCGCGCTATTGCCCGAGCCCGCCGCTGACAAAGAGCGCCGGGAAGCACTGCACACGCGGCTGTTGTCGGCGATCGGCAGGAATGTCGTCGAGATCTGGGGCGACGTGGTCGCCGCGATGTTCATCCTCGGCTCGGCGGTGCGCGGCGCGCAGCTCAAGCTCGGCCGCCACAGCGGCCTCTCGCCGGCGGCGATCGTCAACCAGATCGACCACATGGGGGTGCGGGCCGTCCCGATCATCACGTTGATGTCCTTCCTCATCGGCGCGATCATCGCCCAGCAGGGGGCATTCCAGCTGCGCTACTTCGGCGCCGAAGTGTTCGTCGTCGACCTCGTCGGGATCCTGCAGTTGCGCGAGATCGGCGTCCTGCTCACGGCCATCATGATCGCAGGCCGTTCGGGCAGCGCGATCACGGCCGAAATCGGCTCGATGAAGATGCGCGAGGAAATCGATGCCCTGAAGGTGATGGGCCTGTCACCGATCGGCGTCCTTGTCTTTCCGCGGCTCGTGGCGCTGACCGTCGCGCTGCCGCTCCTGACCATCATCGCCAATTTTGCGGCGCTGTTCGGGGCTGCTGTCGTGGCCAACGCCTATTCCGGCATCACCTTCGACACGTTCTTGGCGCGGCTGAGGGAAGCGGTCGACATGTCCACGGTGGTGTCGGGCATGATCAAGGCACCGTTCATGGCGCTCGTCATCGGCATCGTCGCATCCGTGGAGGGGCTGAAGGTGGGCGGCAGCGCCGAATCGCTCGGGCTGCGGGTCACGACGTCCGTGGTGAAGTCGATCTTCGTCGTGATCCTCATGGACGGACTGTTCGCCATGTTCTATGCGGCAATCGACTTCTGATGGACGGGGTTCGCGTGGACAAGCAAGCTGGAAGCACGAGAGAGGTGGTGCTCTCGGTCAAGGACCTGACAGTCGGCTTCGGCGACCGTATCGTGCTCGACCGGCTGAACCTGGACATCTACCGTGGCGAGATCCTCGGTTTCGTCGGGGCGTCCGGCTCGGGCAAATCAGTGTTGATGCGCACCGTGCTGCGCCTTCTTCCGCGTCGCGCCGGCACGATCCATATCCTGGGCGCCGACTACGACCGGACGAGCGAAGTGGAGCGAATGGCGCTCGACATGCGCCTCGGGGTGCTCTTCCAGCATGGTGCGCTCTTCTCCTCGCTGACGGTGCGCGAGAACATCCAGGTGCCGATGCGGGAATATCTCGACCTGCCGCAATCGATGATGGACGACCTCGCGCGGCTGAAGATCGAACTGGTCGGCCTGGCGCCGGAAGCGGCCGACAAGTTTCCTTCCGAACTGTCGGGCGGCATGATCAAGCGTGCGGCGCTGGCGCGGGCCCTTGCGCTCGATCCGGATCTGGTTTTTCTCGATGAACCGACCTCCGGTCTTGATCCGATCGGTGCGGCTGAATTCGACGAACTGATCGCCAAGTTGCGGGACACGCTGGGCCTGACGGTCTATATGGTGACGCATGACCTCGACAGCCTCTTTTCCGTGTGTGACCGGATCGCGGTGCTGGCGCAGAAGAAAGTGCTGGTCGAGGGAACGATCGACGACATGCTGGCCTGTGACGATGCCTGGGTGCAGGCCTACTTCCGTGGAAAGCGCGCCCGGTCGATCGTCAGGAAGTGAGCGGCTGCCGTGGCTGGACGTCGCGCGCCGGGTGGGGTTGAATTGATGCAGGCAGACGGGAAACGATTCCCGGGAAGCCTGCAAGAGGCGCCGGCGGCGCGGTTCGGACGAATGCGGGTGCATTGAGAGACATGGAAACAAAGGCCAATTACGCGATCGTCGGCTTCTTCACCTTGCTGGTGATCGCGGCCGCTTTCGGTTTCGTCTACTGGATGTCACAGTATGGCCGCAGTGGCGAGATGGCGCCGCTCGCCATTCGCATCCCGGGGTCGGCCAATGGCCTCAGCGTCGGCTCGCCTGTGCGCTTCAACGGCATACCAGTCGGGACGGTGCGCAACCTCGCGATCGATTCGGACGACCCGCGCTACTCCATCGCTCTGACGGAGGTCTCGACCGAGGCGCCGGTGAAGCAGTCGACATCGGCCGTGCTCGAGGTTCAGGGGCTCACGGGGGCTGCCTACATCGAGCTCTCCGGCGGCAGGGCGGAAGACAAGAACATTCTGAAACTTGCCCTTGAGACGGACGGAACCGCCGTTCTCGTTGCCGAACAGTCGAGCGTCACCAACCTGCTTGCGACCGCCGACAAGATTCTCAAGCGCGCCGACGACGCCATCTCCGACATCCAGGGGTTCGTCGCCGATGCGCGCGGCCCGCTCACAGCGACCATCCGGAACGCGGAAAAGTTCTCCGATGCACTGACGCGGAACTCGGACAACATCGACAAGTTCCTGCAGAGCATCGGCGGGCTATCCGATACTTTCACCGGTCTTTCCGGCCGGCTCGACGCGACGATGGCGTCGCTTGATTCGCTGCTAAAGGCGGTGGACGCGAAGAAGATCGACCGTGTCGTATCGAATGTCGACAAGGTGACGTCGGACCTGGCTGCCGCGTCCGGTGACGTGAAGGGCACGATCGAGAGCTTCAAGCGGGCAGCCGAAACCTTCGACAGCGTCGGCAAGAACGCAACCGCGACCCTGGACAAGGTCGACACGCTGATCGCGGCCGTCGACAGCGAGAAGGTGAAGCTCACGATCAACGACATCAATGCGGCGAGCGCCGATGCGCGCCAGGCGATTGCCTCCATCAAGGGCGTCACTGACAAGCTTGGCGCCCGCAAGGACGATATCGATCAGATCGTCACCGATGTTCGGCAAATGGCGAGCAAACTGAATGCTGCCTCGAGCCGCGTCGATGGCGTCCTCGCCAAACTTGACGGTTTCCTCGGCGAGGGTGAGTCCGAATCGCTGTTTGCCGAAGCGAAAGCCACGCTGCAATCCTTCAAACAGGCGGCCGACACGCTCAATGCCCGCATCGGTCCCATCGCCGACAACCTGCAGCGCTTCTCCGGCGGCGGCTTGCGGGACGTCGAGGCGCTCGTCGGTGAGACGCGGCAGGCGGTCCAGAGCCTGCAGGGCACGATTTCCAATTTCGACAAGAACCCGAGCCGGCTTCTGTTCGGCGGGGAGACAGTCAAGACCTACGACGGTCGGGCGCGCCGATAGCGGGCGCACTGTGGCCGCAACTCCACAACCATTGAAGCGATCGCCTTTCCCCTGCCTTCTCCTCACGCCCGGCGGTGACAGCCTGCCGGGCCGCTGCTACAGATTGCATATAGGAGAGATTCGCACAGCATGACGGTATTGGGGACGACGCGGCAGGGATACGGATGGGCGACGAAGGTCGCGGTTTTGGCCGTTTCCGCAGCCGCACTTGCATCGTGTGGCGGCGCAAAGGCTGTGAACGACACCTTCAATCTGACATCCGTGCCCACGGTGGAAGGACCCTCTGCCCGCGGTCGCCAGATTCTCGTGCCCGAGCCCTCCGCCCTGAAGGCGCTGGGTGGCGATCAGGTGGTGGTGCGGCCGGCATCGTCCGAAATCCAGTACCTCGCCAGGGCGCAATGGAGCGACAGCCTGCCGAAACTGGTGCAGGCGAAGCTGATCCAGGCCTTCGAGACAACCGGACAGGTCGGCGGTGTCGGAAAGCCGGGCGAGGGGCTTGCGATCGACTATCAGGTTGTGACCACGCTGCGGACCTTCGAAGTGCGCACAAATGGGCCGGCAACCGCCGTGGTGGAAATCTTCGCCAAGATCGTCAACGACCGCAACGGGACGGTCAGGGCGCAGCAGGTCTTCCGTGCCACCGCGCCCGTTTCCGGCTCCGGCGGCCCGGCCTTCATAGCCGGGCTCGACGCGGCCTTTGCCCGGGTCACTGCCGACATCGTCGCCTGGACGCTGAAGTCGATCTGACGACGCAGCCGCTCACGTCGCGGTTTGCCGATTCCGACGGCTCTGCCTTGACGCTACCCCTCCCGCTGTCGCAGCCGCTTGTTCGCACCGGATCTCGCGGGCCATGACCAAGGTCGCCGACATTCTGCAAAGTGCCCGCACTATTCCCGACCCGGCAATCACGCTGTAGACTGGCTGAATGGGCGCCCGACGATCCCGCCCTGAGGCAGAACGTCGGCGACCTTGCTCCCGATGGCCGAGGTCTTAATGTTTATGACGCCTGGGGCTCCGAGATCGTCGAGAAAGTGGAGCACGCGGAACTTTTCCTCTACCCCGGCGATCTGCACGACTTTGCCGACAGTTCACTCCCGTCCTATGACGCGGGTGCGTCCGTGCTGCTCGCCAGCCGTGTGCGCGCATTCCTGGATCGCGTTTGATCCAAGCCGCCAGACGCGTGGACCGGCGTCGGCTTTGCTTCCATGCTGCTGAACCGGAAACGCCTCGTCAATCGGCGGGCGCGGCGGGCCGGCTCGCAGGCGCGAACGGCCAAAACAGAACGGCCGCTTGCGCGGCCGTTCTGCAGTCTGAACTTGTTCAGTCGCCTCAGTTGAAGCGGCCGGCCGCGTGGGCGAGCATCGTATAGACCTTGCCGGTGTCGGACGTCAGGTAGGACTGGGTGAGCACCTTGTCGCGGTCGTTGCGCGCAACGTCGGCCAGGAGTTTTTCGAAGTCGCCGATGTAGCGGTCGACAGCGGTCCTGAACTCAGGTTCGTGATCGTACTTACGCTTGATCTCGTCGAAGGTCTGCTGGCCCTTCAGCGTGTAGAGACGACGGGTGAAGACGTCGCGCTCGCCGCGCTGGTAGCGGCGCCAGAGGTCGACCGATGCGTCATGATCGATCGCGCGGGCGATATCCACCGAAAGCGAATTCAGCGATTCGACCACGTGGTGCGGATTGCGGGCATCCGCCGTCCGCTGCGGCTGGTTCTCGGTTCGCTGCGGTTGACCGAACTGCTGCTCCTCGCGGGAGGCGCCGCGCAGGAGATCGCGCATCCAGCCGCCGCCTTCGGCCTGACGGCCCGGTTCGGCGGGCACCTGGGACCCTTGCGGAGCCTCGCGGACCGCCGGCGTCGACGCGCGCTCGAGGCCGAGGCTACCACGCAGCGGCGGGGCGCTCTCTTCCTGCCGCGGCGGGGCGACCGGCTGGGAGACCTGCTGGATCGCCTGGGCAACGGTCTGGGCGGCGGTCGGACGATAGTCCACCGGCCGCGAGACTTCGAGGCTCTGGGCGGACTTGCCGATGATGTCGCTCAGATCCTGCAACGCCTTGATCTGCTCCGAGACCGCGCGGCGCATGCTGGCGGCGCTCTCCTTGGCCTCTTCCGGGAGATCGAAGGCGCCGCGCTTCAGTTCCGTCCGGGTCTGGTCGAGTTCGCGCCGGATATCGGAGGCGGCGCGCCGGATCTCGTCGGTCGCACCCGAGAACTTGCCGAGCGCGTCGTCGACCGCCTGGCGCAGCGTTTCACCCATCTTCTGGGTGGCGGCGTCGGACTTCTGGCCGGTCTCGACGACAAGGCGATCCACGTCGGACAGCGTCGCGCCGACGCTGCCGCGCAGGCGGTTGGCAACCTCGCGGGCGCGCTCCTCGGCGTTGGCGAAGGCACCCTCGACCGCATGGCCGGCCTCCTCGCTGGCCTTGGCCAGCGCGTCGCGCAGGGTGGCCGATGCGGCCTGTGCGCGTTCCTCGGTTTCGCTCAGCAACTGGCCGACGTCGGTGAAGGACGCCTGGATGCCGCTGCGCAGGTTGGCGGCGACCTGGCCCGAGCGCTGCTCGGCGCGGCTGAAGGCGCCTTCCACCATGCCCTCCAGCGAGCGCATCGTGTTCTCGATATCTTCCGACCGCTGGACCAGGCCGACCGCCAGCGCGCGCAGGGCGTCCTGGCGTTCTTCCAGCGTGCTGACCAGATTGGACTGCGCCGCGCCCAGAAGCTCCGTGGCCTGGGAGAGCAGCTTCGAGTGATCCTCGAAGCGGCCAACGATACCGCCGATCTGTGACAGCGTCCCGTTCGAGATGTCCGAAAGCCGATCGATCTTGCCCTCGAGCAGGCGGGATACGGTCGAGACCACGTCGGCGGACGAGGAGAAGCGCTCGCTCGACGACGTCAGCTGCTCGTCCACCTTGGCGAGGTTGGTGGTCGCCTCGCTGACGAGCGCCGCAATCGCGTTGTTGCTGCCGGAGAGACGGTCGATCAGGCTGAGCACGCTGCCCTGAAGACTGGATTCGACCTGGTTGAGCGCCTGCGCCGCCTCCTGTGTGCGGGCCGTGATCGCCCCAAGCGTATCGTTGGTGCGGGCGGAGATCGCCTCCAGCAGTGCGGCATTCTCGGTGCGCAGCCGATCGGCATTTTGCTCGGCCGCCGCGGTGATCTGTTCGGCCGCCTCGCGTCCGACCGCGGCATAGCGTTCGATGATCGGCTTGGCCTGTTCGTCGAGGATGCGCGACAGTTCGGCCGAACGGCCGGCGAGCATCGAGTTCAGTTCGCGGGTGCGCTCGTCGAGCGTCGCACGGATCGAGGAACCGCGCGCTTCCAGCGCCTTGTCGATGTCGGAAAGGCCGGTGCGGATCGACTGGCTGTGGCCTTCCAGGCGGCCCTCGACCTCGGCGAAACGGCTGGCGGCGGCAGCGGTCGTGCTCTCGACGGAGCGGGTAAACGCTTCGTTGCGAGCGGCAAGATTCTCCGCAAATGCCTCGCCGGTCTTGGCGATCGTCTCTGCGGCGCGCTGCGCCTCGGCGCCCATGTCATGGGCTGCGCGGGAAACTGCGCTCTGAAGGGAGGTGCTGAGACTTGCGAATTCCTCGCCGGTCTTGGCCAAAGTCTGAGCCGAGCGGACGGCTTCGGCATCCATGTCCTGCGCAGCTTGCACAACGGCTTCACGCAGGGTCTGCGCCAGGCCTGCGGCCTTGCCGTCGATCGTGCGGTTGACGTTTTCCAGGCCGATCGTCAGCGCCTTGTCCATGGTGGCAAGGCGCTCGCCGATCCGCCCCGTCCGCTCGTCGATCGTGCCGGCAATGCGGCTTGCCGCTTCCTCGGTCACGCGATCGATCTCGGACGCGCGGCCGGCAAGCGTATCGGAGATGCGCCGGGTAACGTTCTCGCTCACATCCTCAAGAGTTCCGACGCTGGTGCTGACGGCCAGACCGATCGCATCCGACGAGGCATTGGCCGCCCGTTCGAGGTGTTCGATGCTGCTCGTCACCGCGCTATTGACGCTCTCCGAAGCATCGGCAGCCGCCCGCTCCAGATCGCCAAGCCGGTCGGAAAACGTCTCGGCAATACGGTTGCCGGCGGAGTCGACAAGGCCGGAGAGTTGTTCGACGCCATGCTGGATACGGTTTTCCAATGCGCCGAGATTGCCTTCGATCCGGCTTCCGGTGCCGTCCAGGCGGCTGGCGACGGCGTGGAGGGTGACATCCATGCGATTGCCGAAGGTTTCGGCGACCTGCGCAATCTCGTCGGAACTGGCGCTGAGGCGCTCGGCAACCGCGCCGGCGCTGTCGCGCAACCGCCTGTCGAGGGCCGTCGCGCTGCCGTCGATGGTGCGGCGCAGGTTTTCCTCCTGCTGCTCAAGGGTCATTTCCAGCATGCTGGCACTGGTGGCAATCGAGGTTCCAATTGCCGTCACCTGGTCGGAAAGGGTCTCCGACAGTTGTTGCTGGCCCTCGCTGATCGCGACGTTGATGGCGGTGATGCGGTCGTCCAGCGTCGTGCGGATCTGGTCGTGCGTGGAGACCAGGGAGCTTGCAAGCGCCGTCGCCCGTTCGGACAGCGTGCCGGCGATTTCGGCGGCGCGGCCGGAGAAGGCGTCGGCGAACTCCGCCACCTGGCCGGAGAGGACGCCGCCGATCTGTTCCGTACCCTCGCTGAGAACGGTCTCCACGCGGTTCGCCGCCTGATGGATCGCTGCCTTCATCGCTTCGGTGTTGCTGCCGAGCACGGTGTCGAGCGACTCCGTCCGCTTCGACATGACGCCGTCGATCTCCTGCGCCGCCCCCGAGAGCACCGTCTCGATCCGAGTGGCAGCGGAACCGACCGATGTTTCCAGCGCGCTGCTCGTTTCGTTCAGCATCGAGGACAACGAGGCTGTCCGTTCGGACAGTGCGTTGTCGATACGGTTGTGGCTCGCGGCGATCGACGAGGTGAACTCGTCGGCCCGGCTCGCGAGGGTTTCTTCCATGCGCGTCTGCGCCATGTCGAGAACCGTGACGAAGCCGAGGGTTCGGGACTCGAGCGCGTTGGTCAGCCGCTCCTCGCTGGCGGTCATCGCGCCGACAAGATGCTCGGCATGGGTGCCTACGCCGCGCTCCATTCGCTCCTGGATCTGGGTCAGGCTTCCGAGGAGGCTCTCGGAGCGCTTGTCGAGAGCCGACTGCATATTGTCCTGGGCCTCGCCGAGGGTCGTCTGCATCCGGTCCTGCGCAGACTTCATCACGTCGCGCATCTTGTCATGGGCACCGTCCACGGAAGCGCGAATCGACTCGGCGTGGCCGCTGACCGCGCTTTCAAAGACTTCCTGACCGGTTCCAAGCGCCGTGGTCAGCGCAAACGACTGGTCGGTCAGCGTCGTGGCAAGGCGGTCGATGCTGCTGCTGAGGACGCCCTCGATCGCTTCGTTGCCACCACTGAGCGTCTCGTTCAAGCGACCCAGGCTCTCCATCAGTTTCGTGTCGAGCGAGCCGGCGCGCTGGTCGAACGCCTCGGCGAAGTCGGCCAGGCGCTTGTCAAAGGCGCCGGCGACATGGCCGATGGTCGCCTGCAGCTTTTCATCGAAGAAGCCGGAGCGCAGATCGAGATCCATGATCGTGTCGTCGGCGGCGTTCTTCAGATTTTGCCGGAATTGCGCGCCCTTTTCGTCCAGTGTCGCATTCATCGTCTGGATGACATCATCGAGACCGCTGACGACGGCCTGCTGGCCGATCGTCAGGCTCTCGTTGATTTCGCGTGTCCGGGCAATGAGGGTTTCATTGAGTTGGCGCGCGCGCTCGTTCAGGGCCGCATTCAGCTTTTCGGTGTTTGCGTCGAGCGAGGAGGCGCGGGTCTCAAATTGCTTGAGCAGCGCCTGACCCTGCCTTTCCATCGCCGCGGTGAGCCCCTCCAGCCGACTGTCGAATTCGTTGGCAAGCGCGAAACCGGAAGAGTTGAGCGTCGAGAGCAGCGAATCCGTCCGGGCGGCGAGCATTGAACCCATCGTCTGCGTCGCACTGTCAGACTTTTCCATCAGCATGGCAGCGCGCGTGTCGATCATCGAGGCAAAGGCTTCTCCGGACGTGGCCATCCGGGCTGCGATGTCCTCGCTCACCGTTTCCAGATCCCGGCGCAGTTGCTCGTTGGCGCCCGATATCGTGGTGCGGATCCGCTCGGAGTGGTTGACGATCGCCTCACGTTCGGCGCCGAGTTCCTGCACAAGCGTGCGAACGCGAATTTCATTGTCGGCGTAGCTGCGTTCGAGCGCATTGACCTCGGAGTGGACGAGGGTCTCCAGTTCGGTGGCGCGCGCGATCGTGCGCTCGATGCCTTCGTTCATTGCCGACACTTCACGCCGGACGGCCTGTCCCACGGACATGATCCGTTCGGCGGCAACCGTTTCAGGCTCCGACAGCCGCAGGGCGACCTCCGCCATCGAACGGGCGGCGTTGCGCAGTTCCTGGGCGCGCGCGATCATCGTCGCAAAGGCGAAGAACAGCATGATCGGCATGACGATTGCGACGAGCATGCCAATGGCGCCGGGAAGGGCGACGAGATCGGCGACCGAGCGGATTTCCCAGATCTTCGGCGCATACAGCAGGTTGGCCACGCCGAGGCCGCCGACGACCCACAACGCGGAGATCACGGCCGCCATGCGTATGGCGGAACGGCCGGAGCGGACGTCGATCGAGCGCAGGATCGCAGCCGGGGTCTTGCGCGAGGCGTCGTTCGCCGGCGTGAAGGCCGGGCTCTTCGGCGCCGGTTCCGGCGCAACACTCTTACGGTCGTACTTTTCCGCCGTCTCAGGCTGAGCGGCGGCGCGTGGTGCGGCCTTGGCGGTCTCGGCCGTAGCGGCACCGGCGTCCTTCGCCGGCTTCGCTGGAGTGGTCGGTGCGAGGTCGTCGAAATCGATCTTCAGCGCTTCTTCCAGGGCCTGGAAAGCGGTGTCGTCAATCGACTCGTTGGTTTTCTTCGTCGCCATGCGAATACGCCTCGTTACTCTTGTACGGAAAAGATCCCGGTTTCTTGCCGCCTGCACAAGTTCCGCATCTTTTCTTTCCGATCGTGGCGGGCGCAACGCAGAGACTTTTCGTCAACGCTGCGATGGCGGGTCGCCACTTGTTACTCCAAACACGCTGGATAGTCCCAAATCCGCAAGGCAGACACCTTCCGAAACCGGTTATCCACCGGGACTGTCTCGCCTTTTCGGCGTAGACCCGACCCTAATCGTATCGTAGTGACACATTAGCGTGTTCCACACAATTGACAGGCAGGCGGGCCGACAGGGTTCCTAACAGAAAGTTAACGGCAAAATAGGGCCTATCACAGCGGAAAGACAGGGAATTCGCACCTAATCGGCGTCGTTAACCATAGTTGCCGAAACTGCGGGGCGATCCGGTCCTCCTTTAACCCGGATGGCGTCGGTCTGGCCTCAGAGTGGATCCCAGGCATGCAGCCCGAGGAACCGCTACTTCGAGGCGCCCCATCGCGCCCGCAGCTGCGGCCTTGCGCAAGTCTGACCCACGACGATACACGCCTGAGCAGACGGTGCAACCAGAGGGAAGAAAATGGACGATCGCTATCCCCAGCCCGACGCTGGTCAAATCGCCCGGAGGGTGGAATGAGACAGGTGCTCGATCTGGAACACCTCGGCCGGCAGACGATGGGAGACAAGGTGGTTGAGCGCGAGGTCCTGCTGCTCTTTTCGGGACAAGCGCGCCGCTGCGCCGAAGAACTCGCAGAAGCGGACGAGGCCGGCCGCAGGGCGATAGCCCATCGCCTGCAGGGCGCCGCTTGCAGCATCGGCGCCTTCCCGGTTGCTGCGGCCGGGCAGGCATTGGAAGGCGATCCGGCCAGCGACGCGTATCTGGCCACGTTTCGCGCGGCGCTAGCGGAGGTGGAAGACTTTATCCGGAAGCTCTGCGCCTGACCGGCGGCGACGCAACCGGAATGACGGATGCCGCTGCGGGAGCTGGAGTGGGGGCATGCGGCCGGGCGATGTTGACTGGCGTTTGGAATTGTTGGAAGTAACCCGCCGACCCGTGGCGTCCCCGGTGGGGAGTTTCAGGCGCCGCTGCCTGCATTCAACGCCAGACCGAACAATCAATCCGGAATTTTACGATGACCAAGCTTACAATCGTCGCATTCGATGGCACGTCGCACGAGTTGGAGGTGGCCAATGGCTCGACGGTGATGGAAAACGCCGTGCGCAACTCGATCCCGGGGATTGAAGCCGAATGCGGCGGCGCCTGCGCCTGTGCCACCTGTCACGTCTATGTCGACGAGGCCTGGACCGCGGCGGTCGGATCGCCGGAGGCGATGGAAGAAGACATGCTCGACTTTGCCTACGATGTCCGTCCGACGTCGCGGCTGAGCTGCCAGATCAAGATGTCCGACGCCCTCGACGGCCTCGTCGTTCATGTGCCGGAGCGGCAAGGCTGACCTTGCGTCGGCGCGCGGCCGGGTAGGGTGGAGACATGTCGGATAGCCGGAATACCGATGTTCTGATTGTCGGGGCTGGGCCGGCCGCCCTTTTCGCGATCTTTCAGTTGGGGTTGTACGGCCTGCGCTGTCAGGTGATCGACGGGCTCGGTCGGCCGGGCGGGCAATGCGCCGTATTGTACCCCGACAAGCCGATCTACGACGTTCCGGGGTTTCCGGAAATCGATGGGCAGGAGCTCTGTGAGCGACTGATGCGTCAGGCCGCCCCCTTCGAGCCCCGCTTCACCTTTGGTCGCACCGTCACCGACCTGACCCGTGATGCCGGTGGGGAGTGGCTGGCGCAGTTGGACGACGGTTCGCACCTTCGGGCCGATCATGTGCTGATCGCCAGCGGGATCGGACTCTTCAGCGCGCCCACGGACGGCAGCGCAACCGATGCCGAACTCAAGCCCGGACCGGCGGCGGTTTGGCCGCTTGAGCGTAGCCGCGGCGGCATTGTCGTGGATCCCGCAACATTCGAGACTTCGGAGCCCGGGCTGTTTGCGATCGGCGATGCGTGTGACTATCCCGGAAAGGTGCGGCTCATTCTCTCCGCCTTCCACGAAGCAGCCCTCGCCACCCAGGGAATTCGACGCCGACTCGCAGACGGCAAAGCGGCGTCGGTCGAGTACACCACCGCGTCGAAACGCATTCGTGAAAAGCTCGGCCGACCGTGATGGTGCGCGAGGGAAATCGATCCTGAAAAAAAAAGCGCCTCGCCGGTCCCATGGACGAGCGAGGCCAGGAGGGCGCATCGTAGGCGGGCGAGGGAGGTAACACCCGTCTAACCAGATAGACGCGCCAGGAGAACCTGTCACAAATTTTGAATTTCCAGCGCCGAACTTCCTGTTCGACTATCAAGAAAAAGATAGTGCGATTCTCTGCCTGGCGCCATCGCTAGAATTCACCAGTCATTTGCTGGCTTTGAGGGAGCGATCACTTTCGAGTGAACTGCTCTACTGTCGCCGACGGGGGAAATACTTGGTTGTGTCGATTGTCCGCGCAACTATTTCGCGCGATCTAGCCGGTAGGCCAGCAGCCGCAACATCCGTTCGTTGAAGTTGTAGGACTCGACGCGATCGAAGCGGGCCTGGTCCTTGTCGTGTGCTTCGACCACGGCCGCGGTTGTCCGGTCGACTTTCGCCTGCAACTTTGCGCAATCCCTGTCGGGGCGCAGCGCCTTCAACTCGCGCTCCAGATCGCGCGCGTGGTTTCTGGCGATCTCGGCGTGGCGTTCCTCGTGCCGCTTGATGTCGGCGGAGAGCGTGTCCCAGATCAGGCCAAGCGACTTCGAGGCGCTGCGGCGGTACTTCCAGCGCGGCAGGATAATGTTGGTGGAGACCGTGACCTTCGCGTTGCCCACATAGCATTTGTTGCCACGCCGGACGTAGGAAACAGAGCCGCCAAACCGGATCTTCGTTGCGCCGGGGTGACGAGACCCCGTGGCCTTCATCTGCGGGCCGCGCTTGTTCAATTCCTCGTCCAGTTCGGAAGCGGTACGCCCGCCGACCGAGTAGTAGGAGAAGGTCTTGTTCGTGATGGTTTCGCCTTGAGAGGGCGCTGCAATGACCGTCATCGACAGGAGAAGGACGAGCGGTCGGAGCATGGGGATAGCCGGCATGAATTTCCTCAAGGTCCGGGGCGGGTAGGGCAAGGGTGCAGGTGGGTCGGCTTCCGGTTCAACGCGTCGAAATGTTCGGTCGCATTGCAAACCTGTGAAGTCGGTTGAACTTGCCCCGACCTTGGGGCATAGCCTCTGCAGGTGCAACAGCTTTTCGTGCTGCCGGCCCATCGCTAACGGATGTTCCCATGTTTTCTGCCTTCGCCCCGTTCCACTGGTCACTCGCCCACGGCCGCAGTCTGCTACTCGGACCTCAAGGCGTGATCATGGCAATTGTCAACGTCACGCCGGATTCTTTTTCCGATGGCGGGTTGCACAATTCGACGGAGAAGGCGATCGAACACGCGCGTTCCTGCCTGTCGCAGGGCGCCCAGATCATCGACATTGGCGGTGAATCGACCAGACCCGGCGGCGCCGTGGTCTCCGCAATGGAAGAGCAGGATCGGGTGCTGCCTGTGATCGAGGCACTAGCGCGGGATGTTCGGGCGGTGATTTCAATCGACACCTATCGTGCCGAAACGGCGCGGCTGGCGGTGCTGGCAGGAGCCCATATCGTCAACGACGTGCATGGACTGCAGCGAGAATCGGCGATCGCCCAGGTGGCGGCACAGACCGGAGCGGGCCTGTGCATCATGCACACGGGGCGCGACCGCGAGAAATTGCCGGACGTGATCGAGGATCAGTTCGCCTTCCTCGGACGGTCCCTGGAAATTGCCGCCGAGGCTGGCGTCGCGGACGAAGCGATCGTGCTCGATCCGGGGTTCGGCTTTGCCAAGGATACTGCGGAGAATTTCGAGCTGATGGCCCGTTTCGAGGAGCTACTGCGCTTCGAGCGGCCGATTTTGGCGGGCACCTCCCGCAAGCGCTTCGTCGGCGCGGCCACCGGCCGGGAAGCCGCCGATCGCGATGCGGGTACGGCGGCGACCACCGCGTTGCTGCGGCAGGCAGGTGCGGCGGTGTTCCGGGTGCATGATGTCGCAATCAACAGGGACGCGCTGGCAATGGCGGATGCTATGCTGGAAGCCCGGTTCAAAGTTGCCGCGCACGCCGGCGAGTGAAAGACAGAATTCAAGATGACCAAGACATACACGATCACCCTCAAGAATTGCGCCTTCTTTGCCCGTCACGGCCTGCACGACGCCGAGGAGTTTCTCGGCCAGCGCTTCTTCGTTGACGCCGAACTGGAGGTGACACCGTCCAAGCCGCTTTCCGACGACCTCATCGATTCGACGGTCGACTACGGCGTCGCCTTCAAGGAAATCGAGGCGATCGTTACCGGCCGCCGACGGTTCCTGATCGAGGCGCTGGCGCAGGAGATCGCAACGGCGCTCTGCGCCCGGTTCCCGCAGATCAGCCGCGCCAGGATTTCGGTGCGCAAGCCGAATGCACCGGTCGCCGGTGTGCTCGATTACGTGCAGGTGACGGTGGATCATGTCGTCTGAACGGCTCGGCCATCGGGCAACGCTGGGGCTGGGCGGCAACATCGGCGATCCAGTCGCGGCGATGCGCTCGGCCTTGCTTGCGCTGGACGCACGCGCGGACTGCCGGGTGTCGCAGGTCTCGAGGCTTTACCGGACGCCGCCGTGGGGCAAGACCGATCAGGCCTGGTTCGTCAATTCCTGTGCGCTGATCGAGACTGCCTTGGCGCCGGAAGCGCTGCTCGAGGTCTGCCTCACGGTGGAGCGGCAGATGAAGCGGGAGCGGATCGAGCGCTGGGGGCCGCGAACGATCGACATCGATATCCTGACTTATGACGACGTTTCGCAGTCCGGCGGGCGGCTGGAAATTCCGCATCCGCGCATGACGGAGCGCGGTTTCGTGCTGATGCCGCTGGCCGATATCGCCGCAGACCAGGTCGTGCGGGGCAGGGCGGTTGCCGATTGGCTGGCAGTCGCGGACGTGACCGGCATCGAGCGAACGGGCGAGGATCGCGATTGGTGGCGGGAGTCGGCCGATCCTACTTGATCGAGCCGACCGCCATCGTGTCGACGCGTCGGTTCAGCGACATGCCGATGACCGGAATCATCTGGTCCTCGACCTTCACCGAGATCGTGATGTTCATCGTGTTGTCGTCCTGCAGGCGGGCGATCAGGGCGCCATTCAGCTGCTGACGGTTGATGGCGACGACGACCTTGTCGCCCGAGACGTTGCCCGAGAGGATATCGAGACCCTTGCCGGCTGCGCCATCGAGGAACTTGCCCTTGTAGGTTCCGCCGGTGCGTGTGATCAGGGCGGACATCGGCTGCTTGAACACGCCGACGCGGCAATGTCCGTCGAGCTGAATGCCGGTTCCATCAATCGTGGCGCTGTCGCCGCTCAGGCTGCAGGTGAACTTGGTGCCCTTGTACTTGCCGGCGACGATTTCGCCCGGCCCCTGCCAGGTGCCGGTGACCTGATCAAAGAAAGCCTTATCGTTTGAAGCAGCCTGGACCGGGCTTGCGACGGAAGACACGGCGACAAAAGCCGCTGCGATGCCGCGGGCGATCAAAGAAGTGCGCGAATACATGAACGATCCTTGACGGGCTGGTCGATTTTCTGGGTTCAGCCTTGCGTGAAATTGGTTAATGGAGCGTTTCGACAGCGTGTGCGGCGCACTATTTTGACGCGGTGGGCCATCGATGTCCACAAGGCTGTAACACCGGCGTCACGCCTGATCCTTGCCGCGGCCGGTGAGTGCGCCGGGCGCCAGATCGGCGATGAAGTCGCCCATGCGCGGACGTTTCAGCGCGGAGAACGGCATCGGGCGGCACAGATCCATCGCCGCAATTCCGATGCGCGCCGTCATCAGGCCATTGACGACGCCCTCGCCAAGGCGCGCCGATAGCCTGGAGGCCAGGCCATGACCGAGCACCTGCTGCACCAGGCTGTCGCCGACCGCGATCGAGCCGGTGACGGCGAGATGGGCAATCACGTCGCGCATGAGGCGCAGCATGCCGAGACTGCCCGGTCGGCCGCCGTAGAGCTCGGCCATCCTGCGTATAAGGCGGCTGCTCTCGAAGAGCACGTAGCCGAGGTCGACGAGCGCCCGCGGCGAGACCGCGGTAACGATGGAGACGCGCTTGGCGGCGGCGAGGATCAGGACACGGGCCTCGCGGTCCAAGGGTGCCAGCAATTCGCGCTCGGCCAGGTCGAGCAGGTGCGGGCCGTCGATGATATCGCCTTCCGTCTCTTGGAGGCGGCTGCGGCCGCGCGCCGTCTGCGGCCGGCTTGCAAGAAGATGCGTCAGGCGGTGGATTGCCTTTCGCGCTGGGGCAGGGGTGGGCGCCGTTGTGGCAGCGATCACCTCCTCTTTGACATTCTGGACGGCGGCCAACCGATGCAAGCCGGCGAGCTCCCGCAGCACGATGGCCAGGAGCGCCAATACGCCAAGGGCGGCAGCGCCCATCGCGATGTAGCCGAGCCAGTCGCTGCGGGAGAAGAGGCCGCGGATCAGGCGATCGACCCAAAGCCCGACGGCCAGCGATAGCAAGATGCCGAACGCCGCCGTGGCAATGCCGCCCAGCGTGATGCGGCGACGGCGCGGCCGTGCCTCCTCGGGCGGCGGAAGCGTCTCCAGATCGAGCGTGGTTTCGGCGAAGGGATCGTCCGCGTCTGGCGTGAGAATCACCCCTTCCGAATGCTGCGAGGGGCGGCGCGGTGCCGATGGCTCCGGCAGGCTGGCCTTTGGCGGGCTCTCCGGCACGGCAAATGCGGCGGGGCGTCGGCCGGTGGAGCGCCCGGTTGAGGGTTTGTCGGTCATGCCAGCCGATCTCCGATCAGGTATTGCAGCGCACGGTCGAGCCGGATGTGCGGGATGGACAGCTTCATTTCGCCACCGGGGGCGCCCATCTCCGGCGGGCGGAAGCGGACAAAGTTCAGCGTCGGCGCGAGCGGCTCCTGCGAGTGCGATTCAACGGCCTGGAACAGGGTCTCGGGATCCTCGGGCAGGTCTCCGGGAAAGATGGCTGTCTTGCGGTTGCCGTCGAAGGTTTCCCCGTCGATCGTCTCGCCGGCCATCGGGGTGCCGACGATCACCGGCAGTGACGTGCCCTCCTGCTTGACGGTTGCTTCGCGGGTCGCGCGGACGGAGGCGATCGCCATCACCTCGACGCCCGCGCCGCTCAGGCCAATTCGCTTGATGGCGCGGTCGACGAGGCGGCGGGTCAGGGCTTCCAGGTGGGGATGGCTTTCGTGATGAAGGTGATCCGCCTTGGTCGCGGCGACGACGACGCGGTCGATGCGGCGGGACAAAAGCGAGCCGAGGAAGCCGCCGCTGCCGGGGCGGAAGCAGGCCATGACATCGCCCAGCGCCCGCTCGAGGTCGTGTACCGCCTCCGCGCCGCGGTTGACCGCCTGCAGGGCGTCGATGAGCACGATCTGCCGATCCAGCCGCGCAAAATGCTCACGGAAGAACGGCTTGACCACATGCGTCTTGTAGGCCTCGTAACGGCGCTCCATCATCGCCCAGAGCGAGCCCTTCGGCGCTGCGCCCGCTGGAAGGTTCGGCAGCGGGGCAAACGTCAGCGCCGGGGAGCCTTCGAGGTCGCCGGGCATCAGGAAGCGCCCGGGCGGAAGGGTCGACAGCGAGCGCTCGTCCGACTTGCAGGCCCTGAGATAGAGCGTGAACGCTTCCGCTAGGCGACGGGCGGTCGTTTCGTCTGCGGCGGCGCGCGGGTCGAGCAATGCGGCGGCGCCGAGCCATTCGGTTGAGAGCTGGCGGCGGACACCGGTGTGGGCGAGCGTGATCGTGCTGGCGCTGAACGCCCGAAAATCCTGACCGAGCAGCGGCAGGTCGAGCAGCCACTCACCGGGATAATCGACGATGTCGATGGCGAGGCGACCGGCCGACCACAGCCGACCCCAACCGCTGGCGCTTTCGTAGTCCAGGGTGATGCGCAATTGCGAGATCGCACGGGTGGAATCGGGCCAGAGGCGCTCGCCGACGAGGGCGCGCACATGGTCTTCATACTGGAAGCGTGGCACGGCATCGTCCGGTTGCGGTTCCAGGCGGACCCGCGAGATCCGCCCCGAACGGCTTGGCTCGAACAGCGGCAGCCGGCCACCGTTCAAAAGATTGTGGACGAGCGAGGAGATGAAGACCGTCTTTCCCGCGCGGGAAAGCCCGGTAACGCCAAGGCGGATCGACGGATTGACAAGGCTTGCGGCGCGGTCGGTCAGATTGTCGAGGGCGATCAGCGCATCGTCTGCAAGGTTTGTGAGTTTCGACAATCCCGTTCCCCGGTGTGATCAGGTCCTTCGGCGATATAGGTAAGGGTGACCGTCGGAAAAAGCCAATGCGATCAATATTCACAAGCCTGAGTGCGGCGTGATGAAACAGGACAGCCGGCCGCCGGAGAAGTCCCGGTCGGTCGGCCTGCGGTCGAAATCGATGGTCGCAAGGGCGGCAGTGGGGAAACCGGCCGGCGCCGCCGTGTCGGCGACCGGCAAGCCGACGACGCGGCGAAAGAATTCCTCGATCGTCGGATTGTGGCCAACAATCATCACGGAGGTCTCCGCCCGATCGGCAAAGGCGACCTCTGCATAGGCATTGATGGAACCCCCATAGAGCGTATCTACATACTCGATCGGCAGTTCTTCTCCCAACGTCCGCTTCAGCGGTTCGGCGGTTTCCCTGCAGCGTACGGCCGTCGAGGAGATGACGACCTGCGGCCGGTATCCCTGATCTGCCATCTCTTCGGCCAGGATCTCGGCTTCCGCATAGCCCTGATCGTCGAGGGTCCTGTCGAAATCCGACTTCCCCGGTTCCGCCCAGCCAGCGCGGGCGTGCCGCAGGAGATAGAGCCGAAAGACCCCGGAGGTTGCCGTTGCCAAGCTGCTGTTCCCTTCGTCCCGTTGCGCATCACACAAGCTTTGTTTTTCCATCCCCGCGCCGAAAAGATCAACTGCTTTTGCTTTCCTGCTCCGCAGCGGAACCAAGCGATCGGACCGACGTTTTCATCGCAAGAAAAGCCGGCCCATAGGCGGCCAGCGCCCTGCCGGCGGGACGGGAGGTGCTGCATCGTCTGCCGCGTGTATCCGACGAGCGATCGTTATCTTGTTTATAAAATAGCCGGATAGTCTGCAGATCGGGCAGATTCAAATTTCGGTGCGCAAGATCAGGCAGGCTTGAATCGGCTCAAGCACAGGGATATACAGCGCCCCTTGAGATGTATCTTCAGGAGAATCGCGTTGAGTGAGAAGATCGATCTTAGTACCTTTGTCCTCAATGAAGACGAAGAGTTCATGAATGCCAACCAGCGGGCTTATTTTCGCGCGAAGCTGAATGCTTGGAGAAACGACATTCTGCGGGAAGCGCGTGAAACCCTCGATCACCTGGCCGAGGAGAGCGCCAATCATCCAGACCTCGCCGACAGGGCATCTTCCGAAACAGACCGCGCCATCGAACTGCGAGCCCGCGACCGTCAGCGGAAGCTGATTTCCAAGATCGACGCCGCTTTGCAGCGTCTGGACGAGGGCACCTATGGTTTTTGCGAGGAGACCGGCGAGCCGATCGGGTTGAAGCGGCTGGATGCCCGGCCGATCGCAACGCTGTCGATCGAGGCGCAGGAGCGCCACGAGCGCCGCGAGAAGGTTTATCGCGACGAGTAAGCCTCCAGGGGGATGCGGGTCAGGAGGCCGCGACCACCGAGCGCTTTGCTTGGGCCGTAAACTTTGCGACGTTGCAGGATCAAAACAGGGTTGATCCCGCCGGGGTGCTGGCGGGATCTTTTTATTTGTGGCACTGCACCCACCGTATTATGCGTTCGTCAGGTCACGACTTGCGGCTGGCGGAGAGTTCGCCGAGCAGACGCGCCATTTCCGCTTCCGTTTCCTCGCGGCTTTTCGGCGGCTCGCGCTGTGATTCGAGCGTTGCCGGCTCGCCGCGGGCACCGGGGGGAAGACCGCTTGCCGGGCGGGCGGGAGACGTTGCGATTTCCGCCTCCAGGATCCTCTCGAACTCGCTGACGAGCGCCGCATTGTCGGCGGCGGACTTTGGAAGCGCCTGCGCGGCCGCGGGTGTCGGCAAAATCGCGTGTTGGCCGTCGGGGCGGTCGCTGCCGGTGCCGACGGGATTTGTCAGGACGCGGTCCCGCGCGCGATCGAGGGCATCGATCAGGCTTTTTTCCGACGTTGCGGGCTGGCCGACGGGGGGCTGCGGGAGTGTTGGCGTCGGCGTGCCGGCACTGCCGGTGCGCAGCGTCTGGGGGGCCGGCTGGCCGGGCGCCAGCCGGGGCGTTTCCGGCTGCGTCGGCGCAGGCGCGTGGACCGGAATGTCGTCTTCACCATAGAGAACGTGCCCCATGGATGAAATGCTGTCGGAAGGCAGCGGCGGGGGCATCACCGGCTCCGGTCGCCGCTCTTCCGCAGCCGGCCGAGCGCGCGGAGCGGGTTCCCGCATTGGCGCGAGCGCGGCGCGCGCGGCTGCCGGCATCGCTGCAGGCTGATCCGCGTGTGGCGCCGTTTCCTGGACCGCAGCGCCAGCCTGCTCCGAAACGGCCTCTGCACCGGCAGTCATGATCCGGCTCTCGATGACGATGTCCGTCGGGCCGCCGATCATCAGAAGATGCTCGACGTCGTCGCGGCGGACCAGCACGAGCCGGCGACGTGTGTCGACCGCGGCTGCATCGAGGACGGCAAGGCGCGGCTGGCGGTTGCGCCCGCCACGGATAAACGGCGATGAGGGGCGGCGTCGAACGATCCAGAGCACAAGCGCCAGGCAAGCCAGACCAAGCAGAACGGCGAGCGCGGCAACAATGAATTTCGTGCCGTACTGGGCGATTATGTCCTCGAACATGAAGAGCTACTCCTTGGCGACACGATGGGTCCATTTGACGACTTTTTTCAGGCCTGCACAAGAACGGCCGACGGCCTGTCCTGTAAAGGGTCGCCCGGGCATTCGCAATCGGCCGGGAAGGGCGGGATACAACGTGGCCATAATCCCTGTGCATAGAGGCTTGCCGTTTTCATTCCTTTGCTTTTCGGGGTTCCCTCAAATAGCTAGAAGTGATTCTGCAGTTGTCTCCCACGCCGCGCGGCCTTCAGCAGTTCAGGCCAAGAGAGTGAGCGATGTCTAAGATCCGCCAGGAGGTCGAATATCACGCGCCGCTCGTCGAGCGCAGCAGCCGCCCCGGCGTGATCCTGCGGATCGTGCTGCTTGCGATCGTTTTGACCGCGTCGGCGGGCGCCTTCATCGTCTTCAAGAATCAGCTCGACAACGAGATCGTGCTCGGCATCCTCGGCGTGCTGGCAATGGTGGGGATCTTCTTTTTCGTCTCGGCCATGATCGGCTTCATCGAGATCATGCCGCAATCGCGCCCGGACGAACTGGCGCGGACCTTCGTCGACACCCAGCCGGACGGTACGCTGGTGACGGACCGGAAGGGGCGGATCGTCTATGCCAACGCCGCCTATGGGGCGCTGACCGGGGCGACCAGCGAAAGCGACGCCCAAACGCTCGAGACCTTGTTTTCGCGCGATCGCGAGGCGAGTGAATCGGTCTACCGGCTGATGAACGGCCTGCACGAAGGGCAGGAAGGCGCTGAAGAGTTCCGCCTGCTCAAACCGCTGAACCCGGGCACCGGTGTGGGGTCCGGCGCGCGCTGGTATCGGCTGAAGGCGCGTGTGCTTCCCAACCGCGAAGGGGGCGGACCGTCGCTCTACGTCTGGCAGATTGCCGACATCACGTCGGAGCGCGACGACCAGGAGCGCTTCTTCAAGGAATTGCAGAACGCGATCGACTACCTCGATCACGCGCCGGCCGGCTTTTTCTCCGCAGGGCGCAAGGGCGAGATCGTCTATCTGAACGCGACGCTGGCCGATTGGCTCGGTATCGATCTGACGAAATTTCATCCCGGAACACTCTCGGTCGGCGACCTCGTCGCGGGCGAGGGGCTGGCGCTGGTGCAGTCGGTGCAAGCCGAACCCGGTGCGATGCGCACGAAGGTGCTCGACCTCGATCTGCGCAAATCCAACGGACAGAGCCTGCCGGTCCGCCTCGTTCACCGCGTCAGCGCGACGCGCGACGGAGCGCCGGGTGAAAGCCGCACGATCGTGCTGGCCCGCGATGGTGCCGACGATGGCGATGCATCCGCCTCCAACGCGATGATGCGCTTCACCCGGTTCTTCAACAACACGCCGATGGCGATTGCCTCCGTCGACGGCGCAGGGCGCATCCTGAGCACCAATGCCCCGTTCCTGAAGCTGTTTTCCGGCGTCGTTTCCCGCGATGACATCGAGCGCGGGGCAAGGCTGGAAGCGATCGTGCACGAGAGCGACCGCCCGCGGCTGGTGGCTGCATTGGATGCCGCCCGCGACCGTCAGGGCGACATCCCGCCGATCGATTCGCGCTATCCGGGCGACGAGGGGCGGCACTTCCGTTTCTATGTGAACGCCGTCATTGACCAGAACGATCAGGCGCCGGAGGAGGCGGCGATTGTCTACGCCGTCGAGATCACCGAGCAGAAGGCGCTCGAGACGCAGATGGCGCAGACCCAGAAGATGAACGCGGTCGGCACGCTTGCCGGCGGCATCGCGCATGACTTCAACAACGTGCTGACGGCGATCCTGCTTTCCTCCGACCACCTGCTGTTGTCGGCGCGGCCGTCGGATCCGAGTTTCGCGGACCTGATGGAGATCAAGCGAAACGCCAACCGCGCGGCCGTGCTGGTGCGCCAGCTGCTCGCCTTCTCCCGCAAGCAGACGATGCGGCCGAGCGTGCTGCAGATGACCGACGTCATCGGCGACCTGCGCATGCTGGTCGACCGCATGACCGGCACGAAGGTCAAGATCGAGGTTGACTATGGGCGCGACCTCTGGCCGGTCCGCTCCGATCTCGGCCAGTTCGAGCAGGTGTTGATCAACCTCGCCGTCAATGCCCGCGACGCCATGCCCGACGGCGGCACGATCACCTTCCGCACGCGCAATGTGACCGCCTCGGAAGTGGCGGCGTTCAACTATCGCGAATTGCCGCCGGCGGACTATGTCGAGATCGACGTCGTCGACCAGGGCACCGGCATTCCGGCGGAAATCCGCGACAAGATCTTCGAGCCCTTCTTCACGACGAAGGAAGTGGGCAAGGGGACCGGGCTCGGGCTGTCGATGGTCTACGGCATCGTCAAGCAGAGCGGTGGCTACATCTTCGCCGATTCCGAAATGGGCAAGGGCACGACGTTCCGCATCTTCATGCCGCGCCACATCGAGGAAGCACCGGTCGCCGCACCCGTCGAGAACGCGGCGCAGAACGTCTCTGCGCCCGCGCCGGCAGCAAAGGAACCCCGTGACCTCACCGGCGACTCGGCCGTCGTCCTTCTCGTCGAGGACGAGGAGGCGGTCCGTCGCGGCGGAAAACGCATGCTGGAGACGCGCGGCTACACCGTCTACGAAGCCGGTTCCGGCGTCGAAGCGCTCGACATCATGGAGGAACTGGACGGTGCGGTGGACATCGTCGTTTCGGACGTGGTCATGCCGGAAATGGACGGGCCTTCGCTGTTGCGAGAATTGCGCAAGAAATACCCGGACCTGAAGTTCATCTTCGTCTCCGGCTACGCTGAGGACGCGTTCGCCCGCAACCTTCCGGCCGATGCCAAGTTCGGCTTCCTGCCCAAGCCGTTCTCGCTCAAGCAGCTTGCAGAGGCGGTGCGGGAGATGCTGGACGGGTAGGCGCCCATCCGGCCGCGTTCCGGGCGGACGGGCTATGCCGTCCACCGCCCTGCCGCGGTGGAGGACTGCCTGACCCCGCTCAGACCGCAAGCGCCACCGCGATCTCCGCCGCAAGCCGTGCGTTGTTCTCCACAAGTGCGATATTGGTCGCCAGGCTGCGGCCGTCGGTGAGGCGGAAGATCGTGTCGAGCAGATAGGGCGTCACCTCCTTGCCGGTGATCTCGTCGCGTTCTGCATTGTCCAGCGCGCGCTCGATGTAGATCTCCATCTCCGGGCGCGGAATTTCGTTTTCCGCCGGCACCGGGTTGGCGACCAGCATGCCGCCTGCAATGCCGAGTTGCGCGCGCACGGCCTGGAAATTGGCGATCGCCGCCGGGCTGTTCAGCATCAGCGGGCTCGGCAGGCCGGAATCGCGCGACCAGAAGGCGGGAAAATTCGGGCTGTCATAGGTGACGACCGGCACGCCACGCGTCTCCAGCACCTCAAGCGTTTTCGGGATGTCAAGGATCGCCTTGGCGCCGGCGCAGACGACGATGACGGCGGTGCGCGCCAGTTCTTCCAGGTCGGCGGAAATGTCGAACGTTTCCTCGGCCTTGCGGTGAACGCCGCCGATGCCGCCGGTGGCAAAGACGCGGATGCCGGCGAGGGCGGCGCCGATCATCGTCGCGGCAACCGTGGTCGCGCCGGTGCGCCGCTCGGCGATGGCGAAGGCAAGATCCGCACGCGAAACCTTCATCGCGCCGCTCGTCTGGGCGAGCGCCTGCAGTTCGGCGTCATCCAGGCCGATGTGCAGCACGCCATCGATCACGGCGATGGTGGCGGGCACCGCGCCCTCCTCGCGAATGATCCGTTCGACGCTTCGCGCCATCTCCAGGTTACCCGGATAGGGCATGCCATGCGTGATGATCGTGGACTCGAGCGCCACGATCGCGGCGCCGCGTGCCTTTGCGGCGGTGACCTCGTCGGAATAGGCGATCGGCAGGAGCGGGGAGGCGGATCTCGTCATCGTCGGGTCCTCGGGTTTCGTTGCTTGCAGGATGGGCCGGGCATCGGCGGCCGTCAAACCGCCCTCATGCCAGCATTTCCGCCTCGGGCACAAGAGCGACGACGCGCGCGAGCAGTTCGGGCTCGAGCTCCTCGGCGACGGCGAGCGGCGAGCGCACGGCGATGAGGGCGGCGGCGGTACCCTGACGAAGCGAGGCGGCAAGCGACTGGCCGTCCAGCCGGGCCGAGAGAAACCCGGACGCCAGCGCGTCGCCGGCGCCGGTCACGTCACCCAGCGCTTCGAGCAGCGGCGGCGCCAGCATCGCCGCACCGGTCGCGTCGAAGGCGATCGCCGCATTCCGCCCGCGCGTCACCACGCCGGAAGACAGCCCCGCACGCCGCAGGATGTCCGGCCATTGCCGCGGATCGTCCGGCCGGGCCTCCGCCAGCGCGCGCGCCTCCGCCTCGTTCATGAACAGGCAGGTGAGCACGGGCAGGGCGGTTCGGAACCGGGCGACCTTGGCGGGGGAAATCGCAATCCCGCACGCCGGCTTGCCGGCAGAGCGGGCCGCTTTCGCGATGGCTGCGACCGTCTCTTCCGGCAGATTGGCGTCGGTCAAGACCGCATCGGCCCGCGCGATTGCCTCCCGCACCGCGCGCTGTTGCAGGCGTCGCGGCGAAAACAGGCGGTAGAGTTCCATGTCGGCGAGCGCGATCACCAGGTTGCCGTCGCGCTCGATGATCGCCGTATAGCTGGGCGTTGCCCGGTCGAGAAAGATGAAGGGGGTGTCCTCGACGCCGGCGGCCAGGGCCGCGGCGGCGACGAGCTCGCCGTCGCTGTCGCCGCCGCGCGGAGCGATGAGGCGCACGGCATGACCGAGGCGCGCAAGGTTGCGCGCCGCGTTGAAGGCGCCGCCGCCGGCTTCGACGAACCAACTGCCGGGATTGCTGGCGCCGGGGGCTGTCTCGCCGTGGATGCGGCCGCGGCGGTCGACATGGGCTCCGCCGAGCACGAGGATGTTTCTACCGGTCATTTTCCTGCCTTTGCACGATCCGATTCGGACGATCTTTCCCCTCGCGCCG
Source organism: Mycoplana ramosa (assembly GCF_041930185.1). NCBI lineage: Bacteria > Pseudomonadati > Pseudomonadota > Alphaproteobacteria > Hyphomicrobiales > Rhizobiaceae > Mycoplana > Mycoplana ramosa. Next base: position 64,616 of record NZ_JBHEEW010000006.1, read on the forward strand.
ATCGTCGCGGCGATGGTAGAATGTCCGTGCAGTCCCTTGAAACGAAAAGGGAACGTACGGTCGAATATCGAAATTTATCAATTGCATCGTGTGCTGTTGTCAAAAGAGAACAAAAAGTGTACAAAGCTTCCATCGGCGGCTTCATTGCCTGTCTGGCCCCAATAACCTAAAGGTGGAGCAAATGGCACAAAACACTTTGCGGCTCGTAGAGGACAAATCGGTGGACAAAAGCAAGGCACTCGAAGCGGCACTTTCTCAGATCGAGAGGTCGTTCGGCAAGGGCTCGATCATGAAGCTCGGCTCGAAGGACAGCGTCGTCGAGATCGAAACCATCCCGACGGGCTCGCTCGGTCTCGACATCGCGCTCGGGATCGGCGGGCTGCCCAAGGGGCGAATCATCGAGATTTACGGGCCGGAAAGCTCGGGCAAGACGACGCTGGCGCTGCAGACAATCGCGGAAGCCCAGAAGAAGGGCGGCATCTGCGGCTTCGTCGATGCCGAGCACGCGCTCGATCCCGTCTATGCCCGCAAGCTCGGCGTCGATCTGGAAAACCTCCTGATCTCGCAGCCGGACAATGGCGAGCAGGCGCTCGAGATCACCGACGCGCTGGTTCGCTCCGGTGCGATCGACGTGCTCGTGATCGACTCGGTCGCCGCACTCACGCCGCGCGCCGAAATCGAGGGCGAGATGGGCGACAGCCTGCCGGGTCTGCAGGCCCGCCTGATGAGCCAGGCACTGCGCAAGCTGACGGCCTCGATCTCGCGTTCGAACACCATGGTCATCTTCATCAACCAGATCCGCATGAAGATCGGCGTCATGTTCGGTTCGCCGGAGACGACGACGGGCGGCAATGCGCTGAAGTTCTACGCCTCCGTCCGCCTCGACATCCGCCGCATCGGCGCGGTCAAGGAGCGCGACGAGGTGATCGGCAACCAGACGAAGATCAAGGTCGTCAAGAACAAGATGGCGCCGCCCTTCAAGGAGGTCGAGTTCGACATCATGTATGGCGAGGGCGTGTCCAAGACCGGCGAGCTGATCGACCTCGGCGTCAAGGCCGGCATCGTCGAAAAGTCCGGGTCCTGGTTCTCCTACAACAGCCAGCGCCTCGGCCAGGGTCGCGAAAACGCCAAGCAGTTCCTGCGCGACAACCCGGACGCGGCGCGCGAGATCGAGATGGCGCTCCGCCAGAACGCCGGCCTGATCGCCGACAAGCTGCTCGATGGCAAGCCCGAGGCGGACGAGGGCGACAGCCTCGCCGAAATGTGATCGGCACCGCGCCGAAGGAGCAGCCGCAAAGACCTGCTCCTTCGGCGTGCGGAGCGATTTCCCCTCGACAGCTGCCATGCGGATTGACGTCGGCGTTTGCTGTCGTCGCCGAGGACGAAGAAATTTAGATAAAGCAAAAGCCCGCCACGTGATCTCTCTCGTGACGGGCTTTTTTCTTTGACCCGGCACAAGGCCGGGTCTTGATCGTTTATGTCCAGGTTGCCGCTCAGGCGGCCATGGCCTTCTTCAGGTTCTCGTCGATCTTGTCGAGGAAGCCGGTGGTGGAGAGCCACGGCTGGTCGGGACCGATCAGGAGCGCCAGGTCCTTGGTCATGAAGCCGGCTTCGACGGTGTCGACGCAGACCTTTTCGAGCGTCGATGCGAACTTCGCCAGTTCGGCATTGCCGTCGAGCTTGGCGCGGTGCGCCAGGCCGCGGGTCCAGGCGAAGATCGAGGCGATCGAGTTGGTCGAGGTCTCCTCGCCCTTCTGATGCTGGCGGTAGTGGCGGGTCACGGTACCGTGCGCGGCCTCCGCCTCGACCGTCTGGCCGTCCGGCGTCATCAGCACCGAGGTCATCAGGCCGAGCGAGCCGAACCCTTGCGCGACGATGTCGGACTGCACGTCGCCGTCATAGTTCTTGCAGGCCCAGACATAGCCGCCGGACCACTTCAGCGCCGAGGCGACCATGTCGTCGATCAGGCGGTGCTCGTACCAGAGTTTCGCTTCCTTGAACTTGTCGGCGAACTCCTTGTCGAAGACCTCCTGGAAGATATCCTTGAAGCGGCCGTCATAGACCTTGAGGATGGTGTTCTTCGTCGACAGATAGACCGGCACCTTGCGCTGCAGGCCGTAGTTGAACGAGGCGCGGGCGAACTCGGTGATCGAGGCGTCGAGGTTATACATGCCCATGGCAACGCCGGCGGACGGCGCGTCGAAGACATCGTATTCGATTTCTTTGCCGTCCTCGCCGACGAACTTCATCGTCAGCTTGCCCTTGCCGGGGAACTTGAAGTCGGTGGCGCGGTACTGGTCGCCGAAGGCGTGGCGGCCGACGATGATCGGCTTGGTCCAGCCGGGCACGAGGCGCGGCACGTTCTTGCAGATGATCGGCTCGCGGAAGATGACACCGCCGAGAATGTTGCGGATCGTGCCGTTCGGCGACTTCCACATCTTCTTCAGCTTGAACTCCTCGACGCGCGCCTCGTCGGGGGTGATGGTGGCGCACTTGACGCCGACGCCATACGTCTTGATCGCGTTGGCGGCGTCGACTGTCACCTGGTCGTCGGTGGCGTCGCGGTTCTCCATGCCGAGGTCGAAGTACTTCAGGTCGATGTCCAGGTACGGATGGATCAGCTTGTCCTTGATGAACTGCCAGATGATGCGGGTCATCTCGTCGCCGTCGAGTTCGACGACCGGATTGGCGACCTTGATCTTTTTCATGGATTGCCTCGTAGCCTAGTGGGGCCGGATGCCCCGTTTCGTGAAGTAGCGATCGCGTGCGGCTATACCACTTGGGGCAGGGAAGGCAAAGCCGACCAAGGACTGAGAGACTTTATTTTCGCCCGGCAAGGAATATGCTCCGCGACTCAGATGCCGGGACGTCGACGGATGCGAGTCGATCCCGGAAAATTGCCGCAAAGGGTGGCCAATTGGTAGCGCGTCAGCCTGGGCCGCTTGGCCCCCATGCAATCCTTTCCGTGGAGATTACCACAATGCGCCTATGCCTCGCCGCCGCGCTCGCCCTGATGCCGTCCCTTGCACTTGCGGCAGACGCTGCCGAACCGGTGCGTGAAATCATGACCACGGCAACGAGCAACTGGGCCGATCTTGCCGGCGACAGCGACGACATGCCGGACTATGTCGACTATTTCAACGACGGTTTCCTGCAGCGTCTCTACAGCAAGGATTTCGTCGCCAAATATCGCGAGGCGGCAAAATATCCGGCCTACGAAGATGGCGGATCGCCGTTCGACTACGACGTGATTGCCATGGGCCAGGACGGCTGCTCGATCAAGGATCTCAAGATCGAGGCGGCGCCGGCTTCCGCTGGCGTGACCACGGTCAAGACGACCTTCGACAACACCCATTGCTTTGGCGAACGGGCAGCGGACTGGAAGCCGGCGGAGGTGGATTTCCAGGTGGTCGAGGAGGATGGCCGACCGGTCATCGATGATATTCTGCGGCCGCAGGACGGCGATCCGGGCTCGCTCAAGGCGGAACTGGTGGAGATCGCAAAGGAAGGGGCCAATCCGCAGCCGGAGGCCATTTCGCCCGAATAGGGCGGCATTCTTCCCTTTTCCTACGGTCTGTGGCAGGGGAACGCCACCTGAAGGGCCGGGATCACCCAGGGTCCGGCGGATGACGGGTCAACGGAAAAACGACGGTTGAGCGGATGGCGGGTACGAACAGCGAGCGGCAACTGATAGCGGAAGGGCCCGCAATCATATTGGTCCACCCCCAGCTTGGAGAAAACATCGGCATGGTGGCGCGCGCCATGGCCAATTTCGGTCTGGCGGAACTGCGGCTGGTCAACCCGCGGGATGGCTGGCCGAGCGAGAAGGCGATCTCGGCGGCAAGCAAGGCAGACCATGTCATTGCGGCCACCAAGGTCTTCTCTTCGCTGGAGGAGGCGATCGCCGATCTCAATTTTGTCTATGCGACGACGGCGCGCGACCGCTACGGCTACAAGGAAGTCCGCTCGCCGGTGGTTGCGGCCGAGACGTTGCGGGCGCGTTTTCGCGCCGGCGAGGCGACCGGCATCCTGTTCGGCCGCGAGCGCACCGGGCTGACCAATGAGGAAATCGCGCTCGCCGACGAACTCGTCACCTTTCCGGTCAATCCGGCGTTTGCGTCGCTCAATCTGGCACAGGCCGTGCTGCTGATGAGTTACGAGTGGATGAAGACCGGCATGGGGTCGATCGAGGAAACCGCCTTCAGCGCGCTGCCGCAGCGTCCGGCAAAGAAGGACGAACTGCAAGGTCTGTTCGACCATGTCCAGGAGGCGCTGGATGCGCGCGGCTACTTCCGTCCCGCCGCCAAAAAGCCGAAATTGATCGAAAACCTGCGCTCCGCACTCACCCGTCCCTCCTTCACCGGTTCGGAAATCCAGGTCTTGCGTGGCATCGTTTCCTGTCTCGATCGCTTTACCCGCGACGCGCCGCGTGGCTCGGGCGCGCCGGCGCCGAACCGCACCCGCAACAGAAGACCGAAGGCCGCCCGCAGCGATGAATGAACCCAAGCCGATCCTCGTGTTCGACAGCGGCATCGGCGGGCTGACGGTGCTGCGCGAGGCGCGGGTGCTGATGCCGGAACGGCATTTCATCTATGTCGCCGACGACGCCGGCTTTCCCTATGGCGGCTGGGAAGAGGCTGCGCTGAAGAGGCACATCATCGCGCTCTTTGACAAGCTGCTGGCGCAGCACGCCCCGGAGATCTGCGTCATTGCGTGCAACACGGCCTTTACGCTCGTTGGTGCCGACCTGCGCGCCACGTTTCCGACGATGCGCTTCGTTGGCACCGTTCCGGCGATCAAGCCCGCCGCCGAGCGAACGCGCTCCGGGCTGGTGTCCGTGCTGGCGACGCCGGGAACGGTCAAGCGCGCCTACACGCGCGACCTGATCCAGTCCTTTGCGAGGCAATGCCATGTGCGCCTTGTCGGCTCGGAAAATCTGGCGCGGATGGCTGAGGCCTATATCCGCGGCGAAACGCTGTCCGACGAGGCGGTGATGGCCGAGATCAGCCAGTGCTTTGTCGAGCGGGACGGGTGCAAGACCGACATCGTCGTGCTGGCCTGCACGCACTACCCGTTCATGGCGAACGTCTTCCGCCGCCTCGCGCCCTGGCCGGTCGACTGGCTCGATCCGGCGGAGGCGATCGCCCGCCAGGCGCGCCGGCTGGTGCCGTCGCGCGAAGTGCTGGCGCCCGGCGAGGATATCGCCGTCTTCACCTCCGGGAAGCCGGATTTTGCCACGCAGCGACTGATGCAGGGGTTCGGCTTGAAGGTCTGATACAGCGCCCTGCCTTGAGGGTTGCACCTTGCTGTTCTGTCCGAAGCGCGGGCGGCCAGCTTCGCATCCTCCGCGTTCCGGGCCACGATTCGATCGATCACGACTCCGACACAGCCGATGCGCCGGTGACCTTGATTGAGGACGCTTAGGCAAGGGCCACCTTCCTGTGGGTTTTTGCAATCACTTGCCCGCTGCAGCCAATTTCATGCTAGGCCTGTCCCGTTTTTCCGGCCGCACCAGACTGGCCGGGTCCATGGATGAGCACGAGGGTTGAATGAAGGTCGGCATCGACATGGGAACGGCGCAGGGCGGCGCGCCGGCCACGCTCGATATCGAGGAATTGCTCGCAACCCGTCTGCTCGTGCAGGGAAATTCCGGCTCCGGCAAGTCGCACCTGCTGCGGCGTCTGCTGGAACAATCGGCGCCCTGGGTGCAGCAGTGCATCATCGATCCCGAGGGCGATTTCGTCACGCTCTCCGACAAGTTCGGCCATGTGGTCATCGAGGGTGAGCGCACCGACGCCGAACTGATCGGGATTGCCACCCGCATCCGCCAGCACCGCGTTTCCTGCGTTCTTTCGCTCGAAGGCCTCGAGGTCGAGCAACAGATGCGTGCGGCCGGCATCTTCCTGAACGCGATGTTCGATGCCGACCGCGACTACTGGTATCCGGTCCTCGTCGTGGTCGACGAGGCGCAGATGTTCGCGCCGTCGGTCGCCGGCGACGTCGGGGAGGAGGCCCGAAAGGTTTCGCTCGGCGCGATGACCAATCTGATGTGCCGCGGCCGCAAGCGCGGGCTTGCCGGCGTGATCGCCACGCAGCGGCTGGCGAAGCTCGCCAAGAACGTCGCGGCGGAAGCCTCGAACTTTCTGATGGGGCGAACCTTCCTCGACATCGACATGGCGCGCGCTGCCGACCTGCTCGGCATGGACCGTCGCCAGGCGGAGATGTTCCGCGACCTGAAGCGCGGCTCCTTCGTGGCGCTCGGCCCGGCGCTGTCGCGCCGCCCGCTGCCGGTGACGATCGGGCCGGTCGAGACGTCCGCCCGCTCGACGAGCCCGAAGCTGATGCCGCTGCCGGAGGCGCCCCAGGATGTCGAGGACCTGATTTTTAGGCCCGATCCGGAAGAACTGACCCGCCCGCTCGTGCGCCGCGTCGCCCCGCAGCCGCGGCCGACGACAGACATCCTTGCCGAGCTGTCACGGGCCCGGCCGGAGCCCGTCGCCGCCGAGCCTGCGCGCCCTGCGGCGCCGGAAATGCCGGCTGAGGAGCGCGACGCGCTGCTCGACCAGGTGCTGGCCGAAATTCTCGACAATCCCGGTGCCGCCTTCCGCGCCGACGCGGAGCTGTTCCAGGATTTCCTCGTCCGCTGCCGCATCCGCCGGGTGCCCGGCGCGCCGCTGTCGCTGCCGGCCTTCCGCCGCAAGATGGCCGTGGCCCGCTCCGGCGTGGATGCCGAGACGGCCGGAACGGAACTGTGGGCGACGGCGCTGGAGCTGTCGCGCGCGGTGACCGAGGATCTGCAGGGCGTCTTCCTGCTCGTCGCGCAGGCCGCCGTGCGTGGCCTGCCGTGCCCTTCCGATGCAATGATCGCCCGCGCCTATGGCACCCACTCGGCCCGCCGCGCCCGCCGCCTGCTCGGATATTTCGAGGAGCAGGGTCTGATTGTCGTCCACAGCGACATGGCGGGCCTGCGCATCGTCGCCTTCCCGGACCTGGGCTGCGAAACCCAGCCGGGTGACGCCAACGGGCCGGACCTGACGGACACGCTGCGCCAGGCAGCGGAATAGACCCGCGGATGTCCATATTCCGTTTGACAAATTTGTAAAACGTACCTATTGAGCCCCCAACGCCGGGCAGAGATGTCCGGTGTTTCATTTGACATGTCCCGTGGCTTCTCCGGTCCGCGTATCGTGAGAAACCTGTCAGAAGGCCGAAATGGCGTTCAGAGGAGGGCGTGTTTCCTTGATCCGGCTTGGAAGCAAACCGGTGTAACTGATTGAAAGGAAATGCGATGAGCAAGCGCGCTTCATCAAAGTACAAGATCGACCGCCGCATGGGCGAAAACATCTGGGGCCGCCCTAAGTCCCCGGTGAACCGCCGCGAATACGGCCCGGGCCAGCATGGCCAGCGCCGCAAGTCCAAGCTGTCCGACTTCGGCGTGCAGCTGCGCGCCAAGCAGAAGCTGAAGGGCTACTACGGCGACATCCGCGAGAAGCAGTTCCGCGCCATCTACGACGAAGCCAACCGCCGCAAGGGCGACGCCTCGGAGAACCTGATCGGTCTGCTGGAATCGCGTCTGGACGCGATCGTATACCGCGCCAAGTTCGTACCGACCGTCTTTGCTGCACGCCAGTTCGTCAACCATGGCCACGTCAAGGTCAACGGCGTCCGCGTCAACATCGGTTCCTACCGCTGCAAGCCGGGCGACGTCATCGAGGTGCGCGAAAAGTCCAAGCAGCTCGTATCGGTTCTCGAATCGGTGCAGCTCGCAGAGCGTGACGTTCCGGACTACATCGAAGTCGACCACAACAAGATGGTTGCGACCTTCGCACGCGTTCCGGCCCTCTCCGACGTGCCGTACCCGGTCATCATGGAACCGAACCTGGTCGTCGAATTCTATTCGCGTTAATCCTGGCCCCGGCCGATGGATTTTGGAAGCCGCCCCGAAACGGGCGGCTTCCGTCGTTTCGGGGCGCAATTGTCATGGCAGCCGTCCGGCAAACCTTCGAGCGCGCAGAAACCGCTTGATCTTGCTGGGCCGGGTGGGCAATGCCTCTGCCGGAACGAGGATAACAGCGGCAGCGCACCGGACAGGAGCGGAATGATGAACGTCGCGGCAAGTACCGACAGCAGGGAATTCGCGGAAGCCGGGGCGGCTGACATTGGCCCCGATCATCCGCTCTTTTCCCAGATGCCATCGTCGGTTTCTTTCAACAAACTGCGCAAGCGGCTGCTTCGGCAGGTTCGCCAGGCGTTCGACGACTTCGCCATGCTGAAGGGGCAGAAGCGCTGGCTCATCGGGCTTTCCGGCGGCAAGGACAGCTATGGCCTGCTGGCGCTGCTTCTGGACCTGCAATGGCGCGGCCTGCTGCCGGTCGAACTGATCGCCTGCAACCTCGATCAGGGCCAGCCGAACTTTCCCAAGCATGTCCTTCCGGACTACCTTGCCTCGATCGGCGTCAGGCATCGGATCGAGTATCGCGATACCTATTCGGTGGTGAAGGAAAAGGTGCCGCAGGGGGCGACCTATTGTTCGCTCTGTTCACGTCTGCGGCGGGGAAACCTTTACCGGATCGCACGGGAGGAGGGGTGCGATGCGCTCGTTCTCGGGCATCATCGCGAGGATATCCTCGAAACCTTCTTCATGAATTTCTTCCACGGCGGCCGGCTGGCCTCGATGCCGGCCAAGCTCCTCAACGACGACGGCGACCTGATGGTGCTTCGCCCGCTCGCCTACGCCGCGGAGGACGACCTTGCAAAGTTCGCGACGGCGATGCGCTTTCCGATCATCCCGTGCGACCTCTGCGGCTCGCAGGATGGCCTGCAGCGCAATGCGATGAAGGCGATGCTGGCCGATATCGAGGCGCGCATGCCGGGCCGCAAGGACACGATGCTGCGCGCCTTGGCGCACGTGAACCCGTCCCACCTGCTGGACCCGACGCTCTTCGATTTCTCCTCTCTTGCCGCGGTATCTGCAAATGACGACACGAATTGACATCAACGCTCTCGCATTTCTTCTCAGCGAGGCGGCGGAGGCCGAAATCCGCCCGCGTTTTCGCGCGCTTGGCGAAGGCGACGTGCGCACGAAGACCAGCGCGATCGACCTGGTGACGGAGGCCGATGAGGCCGCCGAGCGCTACATCAGGGCCGGCATGGAGGCGGTTCTGCCGGGCGCCCTGTTCATCGGCGAGGAGAGCGTCGCCGCCGAGCCGGCGCTCTTGTCGAAACTGGCGCAGGCCGATCTGGCGGTGATCGTCGATCCGATCGACGGAACCTTCAACTTCGCCGCCGGCGTGCCGCTGTTCGGCGTCATGGCGGCGGTCGTTTCGGGCGGTGAAACCATCGCCGGCGTCATCTACGATCCGATGGGGGACGATTTCGTTCTGGCCGAGAAGGGCGCCGGTGCGTGGCAGACCGGCGGAAATCGCCCGGCAGTTCGCCTGAGGGCGACGGATGCGGTGCCTCTTTCCGAGATGACCGGCATGGCCTCGACCAGTTTCTTGCCCGCTGAAAAGCGCGCGCGGGTGATGGCCAATCTCGCCAAGGTCGCGTTTGCCGCCAACTACCGTTGCGCGGCGCACGAGTACCGGACCTTTGCGGCGGGTCACCTGCACTATCTGATGTATAATAGGTTGATGCCTTGGGATCATCTTGCTGGCACGCTGATCAGCCAGGAGGCCGGCGCCTATGCGGCCCGTTTCGACGGTTCCGCCTACGAACCGCGGCATCTCGACGGCGGTCTCCTGATCGCGCCCGACAGCGAGAGTTGGCACATGCTGCGGCGCAAGGTGTTCGTTGTCTGAAGTGTTTCGATAGCGACAGCAGCCCGGCTCTTTCGTCCGGTCTTTTGCGCTCAAGGACTTGAGCGCGCAGGATGCCGGATCGAGTCCGGCATGACGGAGCCGTATTAGATGCGGCGCGAAGGGGCTTGAAAGGCTTCGTCAGGACTCTAAGGCCCGGACCGTTCGTCCGGGCCATATTCGTTGGTGCGGTAGCATTCAGGCCGGCTGGCTGTGGGCCTGGAACAGCTTTCCCCGTTCCGCGATCAGCACGAAGATAAGGCCAACGACGCCGACCGAAAAGAACCCCAGCACAAGCGGCAGGGCGGTGCCGTCGAAGGCCTGGCCTATGCCGCCGCCGATGATGGCGCCGCCCGCCGTGCCCATGAAGCCGAGGACGGACGAGGCTGTGCCGGCAACATGGCCGAGCGGCTCCATCGCCAACGAATTGAAGTTCGAACCGATCCAGCCGAACTGGAACATCGCCAGCGCAAACAGGATGATGAAGATCGGGAAGGGCACATGCCCCGGCCAGGCGAGCGTGCAGGCCAGCCAGATCGTGTTCACGGTCAAAAAGCCGACCAGGGCCCCATGTGACAGGCGCCGCATGCCGAAACTTCCGACCAACCTCGCATTGACGAAGGACGACAGGGCCATGAACGCGGCGACGGCGGCAAACGCGACGGGGAACCACACGCCGAGGCCATAGATGCCGACATAGATCTGCTGGGCGGAATTGATGAAACCGAACAGCGCGCCGAAGATGAAGGTGCTCGAGAGCGTGTAGCAGAGCGCGACGCGGTTCGTCAGAACGATCCGAAATCCTTCCAGGATCGACGCCGGCGTAAAGGGGCGAACGTCCTTGGGGGCGAGCGTTTCCGGCAGCCGAAAGTACATCCAGGCGGCGACCAGCGTTCCGATCACCCCCATGAAGATGAAGATCAGGTGCCAGTCACCGAACAGCATGACGACCTGTCCGGTGCCGGGAGCAAGCACGGGAACGATCATGAAGACCATCATGATCAGTGACATGACCTCGGCCATGGCCCGGCCGCCGAAAATATCGCGCACGATCGAGACTGTGATGACGCGCATGGCGGCGGAGCCGATGCCTTGCACGAAACGCAGCGCCAACAATGCTGCGAAGCTCGGGACGAGCACGGCAACGAAGGAAGAAACGATATAGATGCCCAGCCCGACAAACATGGGGATCCGGCGCCCGAACCGGTCGGAGATCGGTCCATAGAGCAACTGCGCAAAGGCAAATCCGAGCAGATAGGCCGAAATCACGTACTGCCGGTGGTTCTCGTTTTCCACGCCGAGGCTCGCGCCGATCTGCTGGAGGCCTGGCAGCATGATGTCGATGGCTAGCGCGTTCAGCGCCATCAGCATAGCCATCAGGGCAATGAATTCGATCCTGCCCATGCCGTTCAGGCGGCGGATGGCTTCGGCCGAAAGTGCGCTCATAACGAAAATCCATACTTAAATGAGAGGAGGCGCCGTTGGAGCGGCGCCTCGGTCGATTTCCGGTCTGCGTGCGGTCCGAAGGTGCCTTATGCGGCGCCCTTGACTGCAATCCCCTGTCCTTCGAGGTGGGACTTCAGCTCCCCGGACTGGAACATTTCGCGGACGATGTCACATCCGCCGATGAACTCGCCTTTGACGTAGAGCTGCGGAATCGTCGGCCAGTTGGAATAGTCCTTGATGCCCTGGCGCAGGTCCGCGTCGGCGAGTACGTTGATGCCCTTGTAGTCGACACCGACATAATCGAGGATCTGCACGACCTGACCGGAGAAGCCGCACTGCGGAAACTGCGGTGTGCCCTTCATGAAGAGCACGACGTCGTTGTTCTTGACCTCATTGTCGATGAAATCGTGAATACCGCTCATTTCGAATCCCTTTTCTATCCGGGTTCAAGGCCCGGACCGCTGAGTTGCCCCCTAGATAGCACGCGCGGGACGAATTTCCATCACCCCGCGTCGATATGTTCCATCAAATCTGATGATGAACCGGCCTCGGCTGAAGGCGTCTCTTCCGAAAGCGGGAACCGGTTTCGTGACAAGGAATGCCCGGAAGAACAACGACCGCTTTGTAAGTCAATCTGGAACGCCACCCACCTAGACGCGGCGGCGCTGCTTGCTGCGGGCGGCGGCGGTCCTTCGCCGGCTGACCTGCTTGCGGGCAGGCTTCGGCTTTAGGGCGGCCTCGACGATGTCCGCCAGAATGTCGCCAGACTTGGCCTTGCTGGTACGACGTCGGGTTCGCCTCGTCTTCGTCCTGCGCACGCCGGATTTGGTCAGCACTTCCTTCAAGGCGCTGCTGACCACCCCGGAGACGAAGTCCTCGATTACGCCCGCCATCGTGGCGAACTCACTCCGGTGCCGATGTCTGCAGGGCGAGCGCGTGGAGAACGCCGCCCATGTTGCCCTTCAGCGCATTGTAGACCATCTGGTGCTGCTGCACCCGGGTCTTGCCGCGAAAGGCTTCCGCGACGACTTCGGCAGCATAGTGATCCCCATCGCCCGCGAGATCCCGGATCGTGACCTTGGCCCCTGGAATGCCGGCCTTGATCATGTCTTCGATTTCACCTGGTGCCATGGGCATGTGATGCACTCCCTTTTCTTCTATTCGGCGGCAGCCGCTGCATTCGAACTGCCATCCATGAAGTCAGGGAACCACGATTCATGGGTGCTACGCAATTGCTCAATCGAGACCGCCAACAGATCGTCGACCACGAGGCTCGAGCCTTCGACGGTGCCGAGGCGGCGGAACGGTACCCCGGCGCCTTCTGCATTGGCGCAGAGGAAATTGGCGAGGTCGGCCGGCATCGTCACGACATAGCGCGCCTGGTCTTCGCCGAAGAGAAGGGCGTGCGCCGGGCCATTTGCCTCCGACAGGCTCAGCTTCATGCCCTTGCCGGACGCCATCGTCATCTCGGCGAGCGCGACCGCGAGGCCGCCGGAGGAAATGTCGTGGCAGGCGCTAATCTGGCCGTTGCGGATCGCCGAGCGGACGAAGTCACCGTTGCGGCGCTCATCCGCAAGATCCACCCTCGGTGCCGGACCGTCGACGATGCCGAGCACGTCACGCAGGTAGACCGACTGGCCAAGATGCGTGCCGTCGCCGCCGATCAAGACGACGTGGTCGCCCTCATTGGCGCTGCCAATCTTGGCCATGGTCGACCAATCCGGCAGGAGGCCGACGCCGGCAATCGTGGGTGTCGGCAGGATGGCGACCCCGTTCGTCTCGTTGTAGAGCGACACGTTGCCGGAGACGATCGGGAAGTCGAGCGCGCGACAGGCTTCGCCGATGCCCTGGATAGCCTTGACGAACTGACCCATGATCTCGGGCTTTTCCGGGTTGCCGAAGTTCAGGTTGTCGGTCGCGGCCAGCGGCTCGGCGCCGGTGGCTGTGATGTTGCGCCAGCACTCGGCGACCGCCTGCTTGCCGCCCTCGAACGGATCCGCCTCGACATAGCGCGGGGTGACGTCGGAGGAGAAGGCGAGCGCCTTGGTCGGATGGCCCTCGACGCGCACGACGCCGGCGTCGCCGCCGGGGACCTGCAGCGAATTGCCCTGGATCAGCGTGTCATACTGCTCGTAAACCCAGCGGCGGCTTGACTGGTTCGGCGAGCCGACCAGCTTGAGCAGCGCAAGGCCGTAGTCGTTGGGCTCGGCGACCAGCGAGGCGGGCAGGGGCGACGCCGTGCCGGGCTCGCGCCACGGCCGGTCGTATTCCGGCGCCTCGTCGCCCAGTTCCTTGATCGGCAGGTTCGCGACTTCCTCGCCCTGGTGGAGGATGCGGAAGCGCAGATCGTCGGTCGTATGGCCGACGATGGCGAAATCGAGGCCCCACTTGTGGAAGATGGCCTCGGCTTCCTTCTCCTTCTCGGGGCGGAGAACCATGAGCATGCGCTCCTGGCTTTCCGACAGCATCATCTCGTAGGCGGTCATGTGCTCCTCGCGCACCGGCACGAGGTCGAGGTTGAGCTCGATGCCGAGATCGCCCTTGGCGCCCATTTCGACGGCCGAGCATGTGAGGCCGGCGGCACCCATGTCCTGGATGGCGATGACCGCGCCGGTCTGCATCAGTTCGAGGCAGGCTTCCAGCAGGCACTTCTCGGTGAAGGGGTCGCCGACCTGCACGGTCGGCCGCTTCTCCTTGATCGACTCGTCGAACTCGGCCGACGCCATCGTCGCGCCGCCGACGCCGTCGCGGCCGGTCTTGGCGCCGAGATAGACGACGGGGAGGCCGACGCCCTCGGCCTTGGAGTAGAAGATGCCGTCGGTCCTGGCGAGGCCGGCGGCAAAGGCGTTGACGAGGATGTTGCCGTTGTAGCGCGGGTCGAACTCGACCTCACCGCCGACGGTCGGAACGCCGAAGGAATTGCCGTAGCCGCCGACGCCGGAGACAACGCCGGAGACCAGGTGGCGGGTTTTCGGATGGTCCGGCGCGCCGAAGCGCAGCGCGTTCATTGCCGCGATCGGTCGGGCGCCCATGGTGAAGACGTCGCGCAGGATGCCGCCGACGCCCGTGGCCGCGCCCTGGTAAGGCTCGATGTAGGAGGGGTGGTTGTGGCTCTCCATCTTGAAGACGACGCAGTCGCCATCGTCGATGTCGACCACGCCGGCGTTCTCGCCGGGACCCTGGATGACGCGCGGCCCCTTGGTCGGCAGCGTGCGCAGCCAGCGTTTGGAGGACTTGTAGGAGCAGTGCTCGTTCCACATCGCCGAGAAGATGCCGAGCTCGGTGAAGGTCGGTTCGCGACCGATCAGCGACAGGATGCGCTCATATTCATCCGGCTTCAGCCCATGGGCGGCGATAAGCTCTGGGGTGATCGGGCGGCTGTTGGAGATGGTCATCGTCTCTCGTCTTGTCCGTGGGAGTAGGCTTTGCGGTCTCTTTAGCGCATGCGGAAGACCGGCGCGACAGGAAAATAGCCGCCTCACACGGTGGCGGCCGGTGGGTTCAGAAGAGTTCGCTCACTCTTTCGACGGGGCGGCATAGGCGGGCCCCCTTCTTGGTGATCACGATCGGTCGCTCGATCAGGATCGGGTTCTCCAGCATGGCGTCCATCAACTCGCGATCGGTGCGGGCAGGGTCCAGAAGCCCCAGTTCCTTGGCCAGTGGCTCCTTGGCGCGCAGGATCTCACGCGGGGTGGCGTCCATGGCCACAAGGATGCTGACGAGCTCCTCGCGCGTCGGCGGATTCTTCAGATATTCGATGATTTCTGGCTCGTGTCCGGCCGCGCGGATCATCTCCAGTGCCTTGCGCGACGTCGAGCAGCGGGGATTGTGGAGGATCTGGATCGTCATTGCACCCTCAAGAGGACAACCGGCGCAGGAAGGGCATCCTGACGCGAGCAATTTCGTACTTCGAAGTCTTAAGTTTACGCAGGTCTACCGGCAGCCCTTGCCGCCGGAAGCCCAGCGCTTCACGTCCGTGGCGATCCGCGAAGAGACAGGCTCATCCATCAACGGTCCGAAGGCGCTGAGCTGTGCCGGCTGCCCCTCGGCCTGCACCACCAGCATCGGCCGCGATTCCGGTGAACGGCGCGGCACCACGAGGATACGCGGCCTCCCCGAGAACGAGTTCAGTTCGGGTGCGAGGCGATAGGCAGAGAACGCGGCGTCGCCCGATTTGAACCAGCAGGTGTTGGCGCCGAGCGCGATCCGTTCCATCGTCGGCAGGGCGGCGCTGCTTGCCCTGGGGGCAGGCGGTGCCGGCTGACAGGCGGAACCGAGACCGGCTGCAGCGAGAACAAGCGGAATGAGGGCCTTGGACGAGGCAATGGGGCGCATGGCGAGCCTTTCAGACGGGACAGGCGCCCCTGATACGGGCGTAAGGTTAAGCGGCGATTACGTCGAGGGCCGAGGCGAAAAGGCCGCGGCCGTCGGATCCGCCGTGGGCGGCCTCGATCAGGTTTTCCGGGTGCGGCATCATGCCGAGCACGTTGCCTTGCTCGTTGATCACGCCGGCAATGTCGTTCAGCGAGCCGTTCGGGTTGGTCCCTTCGGCGTAGCGGAAAACGACCTGACCGTTGGCCTCGATCTTCGCCAGCGTCTCGGCGTCGGCGAAGAAATTGCCGTCGTGGTGGGCGACCGGGCAACGGATGATCTGGCCCTGGCTGTAGGCGCGGGTGAAGTCCGTGTCGGCGTTTGCGACTTCGAGCTTGATCTGCCTGCAGACGAACTTCAGCGAGGCGTTGCGCATCAGCGCGCCTGGCAGCAGGCCTGCTTCAAGCAGGATCTGGAAACCATTGCAGACGCCAAGCACCTTCACGCCGGCCTCGGCCTTCGCCTTGATCGCCTGCATCACCGGCATGCGGGCGGCAATTGCGCCGCAGCGCAGGTAGTCGCCGTAGGAGAAGCCGCCCGGGATGACGATCAGGTCGACACCGTCCGGGATCTCGGTCTCCGTCTGCCAGATGGTCAGGGGCGCCTTGCCGGAAATCTTAGTGAGCGCTGCGATCATGTCGCGGTCACGGTTGAGGCCTGGAAGCTGGACGACGGCTGATTTCATGGGTGTGGCTCAAACTTTGCCTGGGCCTCAGCGAGTTCACGCAATTCGAGGCGGTTTTCGATACGGTCGAGGCGCTGGTCCACGCGATCAAGGCGCGTGTAAATCTGATGAACGTCCATTTGCATGGATGCAACGACACCACGCAGATTGCTCATTTCGGTTTTTATGCTGGCGGTATCGAACTTCAGGGAAGAAATGTCCCCCTGAATTTTCTTCAGCATCTCGTAAATCAGATCGCCATCGACAGTCGCCATCATAAATCCTCAACTTCTAAGCGAGGGCGATAGTGTAGTTCTCGATCACCGTGTTCGCCAGAAGTTTCTCGCACATGTCCTTCAGCTCGGCCTCGGCCTTGACCTTATCGGCGGTCTGGAGTTCCAGGTCGAAGACCTTGCCCTGACGGACATGGCCGACGCCGTCAAAGCCGAGCGCGCCGAGCGCGCCTTCGATCGCCTTGCCCTGGGGGTCGAGAACGCCGTTCTTCAGCGTGACCGTTACGCGTGCCTTGATCATGTGTTCCTCTTCAGACGGATACTCGTTTAGCCATACGGCCGGGGCGGACCGAAGCCGCCCCCAAAATTACTTCACCAGCACGGGACCCGTGCCGCGGATCGGTTCGTTCTCGTTGATGATGCCGAGACGACGCGCCACCTCCTGGTAGGCTTCCAGCAGTCCGCCCATGTCGCGGCGGAAGCGGTCCTTGTCCATCTTTTCCTGGGTGTTGGTGTCCCAGAGGCGGCAGCTGTCGGGCGAAATCTCGTCGGCGATGATGATGCGCATCATGTCGCCTTCATAGAGGCGGCCGCACTCGATCTTGAAGTCGACGAGCTGGATGCCGACGCCGAGGAAGAGGCCGGAGAGAAAGTCGTTGACGCGGATGGCCAGCGCCATGATGTCGTCGAGTTCCTGCGGGCTCGCCCAGCCGAACGCGGTGATGTGCTCCTCGGAGACGAGCGGGTCGTCCAGGTTGTCGGCCTTGAAATAGAACTCGATGATCGAGCGCGGCAGGACGGTGCCTTCCTCGATCCCCAGGCGTCGGGAGAGCGAGCCGGCGGCGACGTTGCGCACGACGACTTCGAGCGGGATGATCTCGACTTCCTTGATCAGCTGCTCGCGCATGTTAAGGCGGCGGATGAAGTGGGTCGGGATGCCCATCCTGTTGAGATGGGTGAACAGGTATTCCGAGATCCGGTTGTTGAGCACACCCTTGCCGTCGATGACGTCATGCTTCTTCTTGTTGAAGGCGGTGGCGTCGTCCTTGAAGAACTGGATCAGCGTGCCAGGCTCTGGACCCTCATAGAGAATCTTGGCCTTGCCCTCGTAGATACGGCGGCGACGGTTCATTGATTTTGTCTCTGCAGTTGGCGTCCTAGGGTGACGCAGATATAGTTTCTTTCCGGGGTCCTTAAACGAATTGGGCCGCTTTAACAATCGGCCAGTGCGCCATATCCCTTAATTCCGGGCTTTGCGGCCGGTGCTTGACGAATGGCATTTGCACTTTCGACACGCTTTTGATTTATGGACCGGAAAACCCATCTAGAATGTGTCTGTTATACATATAGGGAGTCGCCACATGACCACCATGCAGGATCGCGAAAAAGGCTTCGAGGCCAAGTTTGCGCTGGACGAGGAACTTCGCTTCAAGGCGGAGGTCCGACGCAACAAGCTTGTCGGCCTGTGGGCTGCCGGGTTGCTGGGCAAGAGCGACCCGGAGGCCTATGCGAAGGAGGTCGTGGCCGCCGATTTCGAGGAAATCGGCCACGAGGATGTGGTGCGCAAGCTGAAGGCGGACTTCGATGCCGCCGGCATCGCAAAGACCGAGGATGAGATCCGCCGCCAGATGCTCGAACTTCTGGGCGTGGCGGTGGAGCAGCTCCAGAACGGTTGAGGCGACGTCGTTTCGACGCGCTTCCCGTGGCGAATAAACGATAAAGGGCGCGGCCTCGGCCGCGCCCTTTATCGTTGAGCGCCGAGCCCGCAATCAGGCCTGGCCAAAGACGCGCTTAAAGATCGTGTCGACATGCTTGGTGTGGTAGCCAAGATCGAACTTTTCGCGGATTTCCTCTTCCGACAGCGCGGCCCGCACCTCCTGGTCGGCCAGCAGTTCGGCAAGAAAGTCCTTGCCTTCTTCCCAGACCTTCATGGCGTTGCGCTGCACGAGGCGATAGCTGTCCTCGCGCGAGACGCCGGCCTGAGTGAGGGCCAGGAGAACACGCTGCGAGTGAACAAGTCCACGGAACTTGTCGAGGTTCTTCATTATGTTTTCCGGATAGATCACCAGCTTCTCGATGACCCCAGCCAGGCGGTGCAGAGCGAAGTCGAGGGTTACGGTCGTATCGGGACCGATGGCGCGCTCGACGCTCGAGTGGCTGATGTCGCGCTCGTGCCAGAGTGCGACGTTCTCCATGGCGGGGACGACCGACATGCGCACGAGGCGGGCAAGGCCCGTCAGGTTTTCCGTCAGCACCGGGTTGCGCTTGTGCGGCATGGCCGAGGAGCCCTTCTGGCCGGGCGAGAAGAACTCCTCCGCCTCAAGAACCTCGGTGCGCTGCATGTGGCGGATCTCGATCGCGACATTCTCGATCGATGAGGCGATGACGCCGAGCGTGGCAAAAAACATCGCGTGACGATCACGCGGAATGACCTGCGTCGAGACGGGCTCCGGCACGAGGCCGAGTGCGGCGCAGACATGCTCCTCGACCCGCGGGTCAATGTTGGCGAAGGTGCCCACGGCACCGGAGACCGCACCAGTTGCGATTTCAGCCCGGGCGGCAAGAAGACGTGCGCGGTTGCGGTCCATCTCGGCATAGAAGCGGGCAAGCGTCAGCCCCATCGTCGTCGGCTCGGCATGGATGCCGTGGCTGCGACCGATGCGAACGGTATCCTTGTGCTCGAAGGCCCGCGCCTTGAGGGCGGCGAGGACGCGGTCGAGACCGGCAAGAAGAATGTCGGCGGCACGAACGAGCTGGATGTTGAAAGTGGTGTCGAGCACGTCCGAGGAAGTCATGCCCTGGTGTACGAAGCGCGCGTCGGGGCCGACGATCTCGGCCAGATGCGTCAGGAAGGCGATGACGTCGTGCTTGGTGATGGCTTCGATCTCGTCGATGCGGGCGACGTCGAAGGTGGCCTTGCCACCCTTGTCCCAGATGGTCTTGGCTGCCTCCTTGGGGATGACGCCGAGTTCTGCGAGCGCGTCGCAAGCGTGCGCCTCGATCTCGAACCAGATGCGGAATTTCGTTTCGGGTGACCAGATGGCGACCATGTCCGGGCGGGAATAGCGGGGGATCATCGGCTTTCAGCTTTCTCTGGGAGGAGTGTTGGCGCCCCTCTACCAAGAAAGGCGGCCAAGCTCAACGCATGGCTTTTGCAAGCCAGAGGCTCACGCCCGCAAGAACGGGAAGTCCTGCCGGAAGATACAGCCCCAGTCCCATGACCGCAAACTGATAGACACCGGAAGCAGACGTGCCGACGAACTGGCGGATCCCCATGCGTGACAGGATCGGATGGTGCCACTGCGCATAGAAGAGGCGGTAGTCCATGGCGAAGAGGAAAGCGGTCATTGCAATCGTGCCCAATGCGAGAAGCACAAAGCATGCAGCAAAGCGCGTCTCGACGCGACCATAGCGGCTCAGCAGGCGCGCGGTTGGGACGATGAACGGCCAGGCAAGCAGACCACCGGCGAAGAAGAGGACCGCCAGTTCCATCAGGTGGAGCGTCTCGAGATGGTTTCGCCGGTAAAGGGACACGATCGCCGAGAGGGACATCAGGGCGCCCCAGCCGACCGCACCGGCCAGAAGCCGCGTCAGCGGCGGGAAAATGGGAATGGTGTTTGCGCCGTTCGGCACCTGTCCGGCCCTCGAACCTCCCGATGCCGCATCCGTATCCGTGCTCATGGCTTTAGCGGCACGGCGAGCCATCGGCCGTCGAGGCCCTCGAAGCCGTAGCGGAGCAGCATCACAAGCGCCATGTGGATCGTCTGCGATCCGCCCTGATGGGTGACGACGCCGGAGATGCGGTATCCGGTCGGGCAGCCCCGGCTCTGCGGCACACGGTCGTCGCGGTGGACGGTTTCGTTCACCGGCTTGCCTGCCTTTTCGGTGAAGGCCAGTTGAAAACCCGCACTGCGTTCGATGAGGCCCTTGCAGGTGTCCGGCACCGGTGCCTCGGTCTCCGTCAGCGTCAGCGTGTACGGCTGACCGACGCGTGGCTCTGCGGGAAATTCGTAGTAGCGAATGGACTCCGGTGCGGGACCGACTTCACTGTAGGGATTGAAGGCGACAAGCTGGCCCGGATTGTCATTCAGGCTGTAGCGTGCCACCAAAGGATTGGCTCTGGCTGCGGCTTCGGTCCGCACGCGCCGCAGGCTGGAATCGTTTTCCGGTCCCTGGACGCGGATCGGCGTGCCTGAAAGATAGGTGTCCTTTGCCGTGTCGATGAAATAGATGTTCGAGTATGCCGAGCCCGATCCGTCCTGGATGCCGAACTCCTCGTAGGCGAAGATGCCGCCGTCCGCAGAAAATCCGATCGGCCGGAACTGGGCAAAATCTCCGCCCAATGCGCAGGCCGGCGCGAGCATGGCGCCAGCCGACAGGGCGGTGATCTTGCCGGATCGTCTCAACCGCGTGCCCCTTCCGCATTGGCGCGCAGAGTGTCAATCGTTTTGCGATAGGCGTCAACATGGCCGCCACCGAAGATGGCGGAGCCGGCGACGAAGACGTTTGCGCCCGCGGCCGCCGGTCTGGCGATCGTGTCGACGGTAACGCCGCCGTCGACCTGCAGCTCGATCGGACGGTCCGCGATCATTTTGCGGATGCGCGCAATTTTACGTTCCATTTCCGGAATGAATTTCTGGCCGCCGAAACCGGGATTCACCGTCATCACCAGGATCAGGTCGAGCTTGTCGAGAATGTATTCCAGGACCGCTTCGGGCGTGGCGGGATTGATCGAGACGCCGGCCTTCTTGCCGAGCGCCCTGATGGCCTGGAGGGAGCGGTCGAGATGCGGGCCGGCTTCGGCATGGACGGTGATGCCATCGCAGCCGGCCTTGGCGAAGGCTTCGAGATAGGGGTCTGCCGGAGCGATCATGAGATGGCAGTCGAAGAAGGCTTCGGTGTGCGGGCGAAGCGCCTTGATCACATCGGGGCCGTACGAAATGTTCGGTACGAAATGACCGTCCATGATGTCGAGATGGATCCAATCGGCGCCGGCGGCGACGACGTCGCGCACCTCCTGGCCAAGCTTGGCATAATCGGCGGCGAGGATGGACGGGGCGATCCGGATGGGGCTGGGCATGGCTTGGGCTCCGAGGGCGACGTGATGTTGGGTGCCCATACCATCGCTTCCGGTGCCGGACAACGATGGATCGCGCCACGGCGGCCCTGGCGCCGTCATCCCGCCCGCCAGGCGGGCAGGAGATCATCCGGCATTGGCGTGGCGTCATGCACGCCGCGGGCGATGGCGCGGGCCATGGTGGATGCAGCGGCGGCACACAACGGGATGAACTCCTCGATCGTGACAGTCCTGCCGCTTGTGCCGGTGGCGAGCGCAAAGACGAGGTCGCCATCGAGCGGCGTGTGCGCCGGCCAGAGCGCGCGGGCGAAACCGTCATGGGCGCAAACGGCGAGCCGCTTGGCCTCGGCCTTCGTCAGGATGGCGTCCGTCGCAATGACCGCGATCGTGGTGTTCGTCGGCCCATCGCCAGCCGTGGTGAGTTTCGTGCGCGGCCGACGCGCCTCGTCCGAAACAAGCGTCGGCATCCCGAGGCCGCCGAACTCGGCGTCTTCTTCGAGCGGTGCAGCCCAGAAATGCCGGCTGGAGCCCAGCGTCGCGGAGCCAAGCGCATTGACTGCGGCGAGCGCGCCGACGGTGATGCCGTCGGCAAGAACGGTCGAGGCGGAGCCGAGGCCGCCCTTGAAGGTGGCTGTCGTCGCGCCGGTGCCGGCGCCGGCCGTGCCGGTGGCAAACTCGGTTCCGGCCGCCTGTGTCGCCGCATAGCCGAGTTCCCGGTACGGCGGATAGCGCCCCCAATCCTTGTCGCCGCCATTGGCCAGGTCGAACAGGATTGCGCCGGGGACGATCGGGACGCGGAAGGGCCCAACGGCAAAGCCGCGCCCCTGTTCGCGCAATGCCGCCTGCACGCCGGACGCCGCGTCCAGGCCGAAGGCGGAACCACCGGAAAGGCAGACGGCATCGATTGTCTGAACGGTGTTGTGCACCTCGAGAAGGTCGGTTTCGCGCGTGCCGGGCGCGCCGCCGAGCACCTGCACCGCGGCGACGGACGGCTTTTCGCAGACGACAACGGTGACGCCGGATTTCAGCCGATCGTCGGAGGCGTTGCCGACGCGTAGGCCAACGACGTCCGTGATCAGGTTGCGCGCTCCGGGTCTCATCAGTCACCCTCCAGCGTGGTCTCTATGGGCGTGAAGCGGTCCTGCTTCCATTCCATCAGCCGATAGGGATTGTCGCGCAACTCGTGCCCTGCACCGAAGCCGATCGGTCCGATGACCGTGAGAAATGTATCGGCCACGAGCGCATCGCTCAGCGGTTGCTGGGCGGATGCGGCCACCGCCGCCGCCTTGCTGACAAGCGTTGCTGCGGCATGGGCGGAAAAGACATAGCCTTCCGCGACGAGCCCCGCTTCCCTCATCGTGGCGGCGAGCGCCGCGCTTTCCGGCGTCACGCCGTCGATAGGCAGGACGATCGCCTGCGTGCCGTCAGGCAGTGGCGTGGTCGCATCTGCCGCCATCATGGACTCGCCTCCCATGAACGCCAGCGGCAATTTTTCTGCACGCGCGTCGCGGACGATGACGGCCATGTCGCCGCGGTCCCCGCCGACGAAGACACGGGCTGCGCCGGCCTTTGCGAGGCGGCGCACCAGGCCGATCTGCTGCTCCTGCGCGGGGCGGAAGGTGTCGACGAAGACGGGCTTCATGCCCTTTTCCTCGAGCTTCAGGCGGATCGCCTCGACCAGTTCCCGCGCATGGATGGTCCCATCGTCGATCAGGGCGAAAGGCTCGGCCGCCCAGGCAGTCGCGATGACGTCGACGGCCTTCTGCGCCTCCATGCCAGGCGCCGGCGCCAGCCGGAAAAGCGGCCAGCCCCGTTTCAGCGCGTCTTCCATCAGCACGCCGGAGCGCGCCGACAGCGTGATGGCGGGAATGCCCGCTTCCGCCAGCGCCGGCAACGCGGCCTGCAGGTCCTCGGTGCAGAGGAAACCGATGGCTGCGTCGGCACCGGCTGAAAGGATGTCCTTTGCAATCGATGCGTCCCCCTGTTCGTCGCAGGCCTCGTCGATTTCGACGATCTTGCTTCCGTCCGCCGCGGCGGCGAAACGGGCGCCTTCCCGGATCTGCTCGCCGAGAATCGCGAAAGGTCCCGTCTCCGGCGCGACGACCGCGATCGTCGGCCCTGCCGCGGTGGCGGGCGTGGCAAGCGCGAGGATGGACGAGAGGGCGATGGCGAGGCGACGGTACATGAAAAAATCCGGGTCGTGACGCGCAACCTTGTACGAAGGGAACGGCATCGGTCAAAGCAAAAGATGACCGCAATGTGCAGCCGCTCGCGTTCCCCGTCGTGAGTGCGGTGCAAAATCCTGGAAAATGTCGTTTTTGGGCTTACATTTTTCTTTATTCTTTCCATGTATCCCTTTCCACGAAGGGAGATCGCCGTGTTGGATCGATTGATGCTGGACCCGCCGCTGTATCGCGACGCCATGAGCCGCTACGCCGGGCACGTCCAACTCGTGACCACCGCCTTTGAGGGAGAACGCCGCGGCGTGACCATCACGGCGGCCTGTTCGGTTTCAGACAATCCGGCGATCGTGCTCGCCTGCCTGAACGTGACCAATCCGCGCAACGAGATCTTTCGCAAGAGCGGGCATTTTGCGCTCAACGCGCTGGCGGCAGACCAGGTCGAACTCGCCAATGTCTTCTCCGGCCGCGATCCTGCGATACCCGGCGACCGGTTCTCACAGGGACAATGGACCGAGCTCGTCACCGGTTCGCCGGTTCTGGTCGGCGCGCTGGCCTCGTTCGATTGCCGTTTGCTCGAGGTCAAGGTGATGGCCACGCACATGATTCTCTTCGGCGAGGTGCTGGGGCTGGCATATGGCCCGGAAAAACCGGCGCTGATCTATATGGACCGGGACTACCGCACGCTATAAGTTCTCCTCCAGAGCGGAGGAAGCATGGCAGCCTACAAGAAGGGGACCGTTCCCCAGTCGATCGAAGAGACGCTCGAGATGCTCGCGGCAGGCAACTACCTGGCCGGGCGATCGCTGGCGACGGTGCTGTTCCTCTCGCTGAAGATGAAGCGCCCGCTGTTCCTCGAGGGCGAGGCCGGCGTCGGCAAGACGGAGATCGCCAAGGTCCTTGCCAGCGCACTCGATCGCCCGCTGATCCGGCTACAGTGCTACGAGGGGCTCGATATCGCCTCTGCGGTGTACGAGTGGAACTATCCGGCGCAGATGCTCGAAATTCGTCTCGCAGAGGCGGCCGGGACGACCGATCGCGAACGCATCGAGTCCGACATCTTCTCCGATCGCTACCTCATCCGCCGCCCGGTGCTGCAGGCGCTGTCGTCACCGGACGGTCGCGCACCCGTGTTCCTGATCGACGAGCTCGACAGGACGGACGAGGCCTTCGAGGCCTTTCTGCTGGAAGTGCTTTCCGATTTCCAGGTAACGGTGCCCGAGCTTGGCACGATCCGCGCCGCCGAGCCGCCGATCGTCATCATCACGACGAACCGGACGCGGGAGGTGCACGACGCGTTGAAGCGGCGCTGCCTCTACCACTGGGTCGACTATCCGAAGGCGGAACAGGAGCTGGAGATCATTCGCCGCAAGGTGCCGGGCTGCAACGAAGTGCTGTCGGCCCAGATCGTCGCCTATGTGCAGAAGCTGCGCACGCTCGATCTCTTCAAGAACCCGGGCGTCGCCGAGACGATCGACTGGGCGACCGCGCTCACCGAACTCGACCGCACGGCGCTCGATCCGGAAACCGTCTCCGACACGCTCGGCACGCTCCTGAAGTACCAGGACGACATCGCCCGGATCGAAGGCGGTGAGGGGCGGAAGCTCTTGGACGAGGTGAAGTCCGAGCTTCGCGCGGCGGTCTGACCATGATCGAGGCGGCGACAGACGGGCTGGTCGTGCCGCCGATGCCGCCGGGCGACGGCCGCTTTGCCGACAATATCGTCCATTTCGCCCGCGCGTTGCGCAAGGCAGGCTTGCGGATCGGGCCGGCGGCGGTGGCAGATGCGATCGAAGCCGTGCAGGCGATCGGTATCGGCGATCGCGACGAATTCTACACCGCGTTGCATTGCACGCTGGTGACGCGCCACGAGGATCAGGCAATCTTCGACGAGGCGTTCCGGCTTTTCTGGCGCTCGCGGGACCTCGTGCAGAAGATGATCGCGATGATGTCCCCCGTCGTCCGAACGGATGCGGAAAGGGAAAAGAAGAAGGCGGGCGAAACACGCCTGTCGGACGCGCTCTTTGCGGGGCGGCAGGACGCGGCGCGGCCGTGGGAAGAGCCGGAGATCGAGGTCGACGCGCGTTTCACGACCTCCGCCAGCGAGGTGCTGCGCAAGACCGATTTCGCCCAGATGACGGCAGCGGAACTGCGGGAAGCCAAGCGTGCCATCGCCAGCCTCACATTGCCGATGGACGAGGTCAGGACGCGCCGCTTTCGCCGCAGCACGCGAAAGGCGATGGTGGATGCGCGGGCGACGATGCGGCAGGCGATGCGCACGGGCGGTGCGTTGATCCTGCCGCGGCATCGGGAACCGAAAATGGTGCATCCGCCGCTGGTGGTGCTTGCCGACATTTCCGGCTCGATGAGCCAGTACACCCGCATCTTCCTGCATTTTCTCCATGCGCTGACCGACCGGCGCCGGCGGGTCCATACCTTCCTGTTCGGCACGCGGCTGACCAATGTGACCCGGCAGATGCGCCATCGCGATCCGGATGAGTCGGTCGAGGAGTGCGCGCGCACGGTGGAAGACTGGTCGGGCGGCACGCGCATCGGCGAGACCCTGAAGGAGTTCAACCGGCTCTGGTCGCGGCGTGTGCTGGGGCAGGGCGCGATCGTGCTGTTGATCACCGACGGTCTTGAACGCGAAGGCATCGCGATCCTCGAAACGGAGATGGACCGGCTGCATCGCTCCTGCCGCAGGCTGATCTGGCTCAATCCGCTGCTGCGTTTCGAGGGCTTCGAGGCGCGGGCGCGGGGGGTGCGCGCCATGCTTCCGCACGTTGACGAATTGCGCGCGGTGCACAATCTTGAAGCTATATCGGATCTGGTCGCCGCGTTGTCCGGCAATGGTGGCGAGCGCGCCGACCCGCGACGATTCCTCGCCGCGATGCCGTGAAGGAGGCCGGGATGGAAGAGACGATCGATACGCTCGATCCGCTGGCGGTTGCGGAACGATGGATGGACGACGGGCGCAATGTTGCGATTGCGACCGTGGTCGAGACCTGGGGCTCGGCGCCGCGGCCGACCGGCAGCCATCTGGTCATCGACGGTGACGGCAATTTCCACGGATCGGTGTCGGGCGGCTGCGTGGAAGGGGCGGTCATCAGCGAGGCCCTTGAAGTGATCGAAAGCGGCGAACCGAAAATGCTGGAATTCGGCGTCGCCGACGAGACCGCCTGGCGGGTCGGGCTGTCCTGCGGCGGACGGATCCGCGTCTATGTGGAGCGGCTCGGCTGATGGATCCTCTCGTCTTGCGCAAAGTGAATGCCGAACGTCGCGCGCGCCGCGCCGTGGTGCACGTTACCGACCTCGGCGACGGGCGCGACCGCCTCGTGCGCGAGGGCGACGCTGTCGTCGGACCGCTCGGCGCGGCGATCGCCAGCGTGTTTCGATCCGGCAAATCTGGTGTCGTTGAGCTGGAGGGGCGCAGCTATTTCCTCAATGTCCACCTCCCGCCAGCGCGGATTGTCGTGATCGGCGCGGTGCATATCAGCCAGGCGCTGGCGGCGATCGCCAAGGTTGCCGGATTCGACCTGACGATCATCGATCCGCGCACGGCTTTCGCCACTGAGGAACGGTTCGCCGGCGTCGATCTGGTTGCCGACTGGCCGGAGGATGTGCTGAAGGCGCGTCCCCTGGATGCCTATTGCGCGCTCGTCGCCGTTACCCACGATCCGAAGATCGATGACTTTCCGATCCGTGCCGCCCTCGATGCCGGCTGCTTCTATGTCGGTGCGCTTGGCAGCCGGAAAACCCACGGAAAACGGATCGAACGGCTTACGGCGCAGGGCGTCCAGCAGGAAGCGCTTGCTCGCATCTCGGCGCCGATCGGTCTCGATATCGGAGCGGCGAGTCCGGCGGAAATCGCGGTGGCGATCCTGGCCGAGATCATCCAGGCCTTCCGCCGGCGCGATTTGCGAACGGAGGCTGCGCCATGATTTTCGGAGACGTGGCAGTTCACGAAGCGACGGGCGCAATCCTGGCACATGGCGTACGCGCCGAGGGGGTCTCCCTTTCCAAGGGCCACATGCTGTCGGACGCGGATTGCCGGCAGTTGCGGGCCGCGGGGGTCGAAAGCGTCACCGCGGTGCGGATGGAGCCCGGCGACATCGACGAGAATGCGGCCGCCGCTCGCGTCGCTGCGGCGATTGCCCCCGACCACCTGACCTTCACCACCCCCGCGACGGGCCGCATCAACCTGCACTCCGCCGTTGATGGCCTGTTTCGTGTCGATCGCGCCACGATCGATCGCTTCAACCGAATCGATCCGGCGATCACCATTGCCACCTTGCCGGACCGCGCGACCGTGCGGCCGGGCGACATGGTGGCGACGATCAAGATCATTCCACTGGCCGTTCCGGCCATGATCGCCGATCAGGCCGCTGCCGTCCTCGCCGCCGCCGCCGTCGTCGTGCGGCCGTTCACGGCCCGCCGGGTGGCGATGATTGCGACCGTCCTGCCTTCGCTGAAGCCCTCGGTGATGGACAAGACGAGGCTCCTGCTGGAGCACAGGCTCGCGCCCTCGGGAAGTTCGCTCACCGGCGAAGTGCGCGTGGCGCATCAGACGGCGGCGTTGGCAGCAGCGCTGGAGCCGGCGGCTCGTGACAGTGAACTCGTCGTCGTCTTCGGCGCCTCGGCCGTCGCCGATTCGGAGGACGTGATTCCTGCGGCGATCCGAGAGGCGGGCGGGCGCGTCGAGCAGGTCGGCATGCCCGTCGATCCGGGCAACCTTCTCGTGCTCGGCCAGATCGGTGATACGCCGGTGATCGGTGCGCCCGGCTGCGCCCGAAGCCCGAAGGAGAACGGCTTCGACTGGGTTCTCGCGCGCATCCTTGCCGGCGAGTCACCCGGAGCGGTCGATATCACGGGCATGGGTGTCGGCGGACTGCTGGCGGAGATACCGACCCGGCCGCGGCCGCGGGAACTGAAAGGCGAGCGCAGGGCAAACGCGATCGGGGCAAAAGACATCGTCGTCATCGTGCTTGCGGCGGGGCAGGCACGTCGCATGGGGAGTGTCGGGGGGCACAAGCTGCTCGCCGAATTCGATGGCGTTCCGCTGGTGCGCATGGCGGCCTCGGCGGCGCTTGCCGCCCAACCGGGCAAGGTCGTGGTCGTCACCGGGCATCGGGCAGATGCGATCGAGGCGGTCCTGGCCGGGCTGCCCGTGGAGATCGTCCGCAACCCGCTCTACCGCGAGGGGATGTCGACCTCGCTCAATGCCGGGCTTGATGCCGCCGGCGCTGATTGCAGCGGCGTCCTGGTCCATCTGGCCGACATGCCGAGGGTTACGCCGGGGGACCTGCGCAAACTGATGGCAGCCTTCGCGTCGGCCGGCGGAAGCGCCGTCGTGCGGGCCGTCTCGGACGGCAAGCGCGGCAACCCCGTCCTCCTGCCCCGTTCGACATTCGCCGCAATTCGCCGGCTCGAGGGCGACGTAGGCGCCCGGCACATCATCGAGACCTCCGGCCTTGATATCATCGACGTCGAGATCGGTGCGGCCGCACACCTGGACGTCGACACGCCGGAGGCAGTGGTGCAGGCCGGCGGCTTGCTGAAGGGCTAGCGATGGACAACGATGCGATCGAGGAGATGTTCCAGTCGCTCGGGCCGGTGACGATCAAGCGCATGTTTGGCGGGAAGGGCATCTACGTCGGCGACCTGATCGTTGCGCTCGAGGTGGATGGCGAGATTCTGCTGAAGGCCGATGAGGTGACGATCCCCGAATTTGAGATGTCAGGGTGCCGGCAATGGACCTACGAGGGAGGCCGGACCCGTGCGCCGCTGAAGATGCCCTACTGGACCATCCCTGAGGACGCCTTCGATGACCCGGATCTGATGGCGGAATGGGTGCGGTTGGCCCTGGACGCGGCGCTGCGCGCCAAACCGCTCAAGCGCTAGTTTCCGGCAGGCGCCCGGTGGCATGAAGTGCGGCAACGGCGTCTGCCGTGAAGCGCGAGAGCGGCTGCGGCAAAGCGTCGAGCGCGAACCAGCCGAATTCCGGCAGCTTCTGCGGTTCCATGACCCGCGGCTCTCCCGTGAAATCCTCGCTCACATAGATGACGGACACCCAGTGCTGGTTGTCGGCCGCGATGATCTGTTCGGAAAGACAAAGAAAATCGATCTGACCGATCGCCAGGCCGGTCTCCTCCTCGGCCTCGCGCCGGGCGGCGTCCTGCGAACGCTCCATGTGGTCGACCTTGCCGCCGACGATGTTCCAGTGGCCTGCTTCCGGTGGACGCGTACGGCGATAGAGCAGAAGCCTGCCGTCGCGCACGATGGCAAGTCCGCAGCCGACACCGGGTATGTCGACCCCAGGGACGGGCATGGAACGGGATCAGGCCTTGCCGGCGATCAGCATGAAGGCGGGGATATCGTCGCCGAAGCCGATCGGCGTCGGGCCGTCATCCTCGTCGCGGCGGTAGCGGCTGCGGCGGTCGCGATGATCGTCATTGGCTGGACGCTGGTTGCGCACCGGCTGGCTGGGTTTGCTGTCGTTATGACGATCGGCCTTCACGCTGTCGTTTCCTCTTTCCGCCGCCTCAGTTTGGCGCACAGTATCGTCCTTGCGCGTGTCACCCTTGTGACTGTTGCCGCGGTCGCGGTCGCGGCCACGTTCACGTCCCTTGCGCGGCTTTTCACGCTCGTCGCTCTCGGCGGCAGGCGGCAGCGCGGAAAGATCGCCGTTCAGCCATTCGACCGTCTGGCCGATGAGCTTCTCGATGGCGTCGGAGAACTTGGTGTCGCGCTTGGTGACCAGCGTGAAGGCGGCGCCGGAGCGGCCGGCCCGGCCGGTGCGGCCGATGCGGTGGACATAATCCTCGGCGTGGATCGGCACGTCGAAGTTGAAGACATGGCTGACATCGGGAATGTCGAGGCCGCGGGCAGCGACGTCGGAGGCGACGAGCAGCTTGATGTTTCCGTCCTTGAAGTTCGCCAGCATCGTCGTGCGCGAGCGCTGGTCCATGTCGCCGTGCAGGGCGCCGACGGAGAAGCCGTGCCGGTCGAGCGAACGGAACAGGTCGGCGACGTCCTTCTTGCGGTTGCAGAAGATGATTGCGTTCTTCAGGTCTTCCTGGGCGCGGATCAGGTCGCGCAGGGCCGAGCGCTTCTCGTAGTCCTTGGAATGCGTTGCGACGAAGCGCTGCGTCACCGTCGTGGCGGTGGAGGCGGGCGCGGAGACCTCGATGCGCTCGGGGTTCTGGAGGAAACGATCGGCGAGCTTCTGGATTTCCGGCGGCATGGTCGCGGAGAAGAACAGCGTCTGCCGGGTGAAGGGGATCAGCTTGGCGATGCGCTCGATATCGGGGATGAAACCCATGTCGAGCATCCGGTCGGCCTCATCGATCACGAGAATATCGACGCCGGTCATCAAAAGCTTGCCGCGCTCGCAATGGTCGAGCAGGCGACCGGGCGTCGCAATCAGCACGTCGGCGCCGCGCTCCAGCTTGCGATCCTGTTCGTCGAACGAGACGCCGCCGATCAGCAGGGCGATGTTGAGCTTGTGGTTCTTGCCGTACTTCTCAAAATTCTCGGCGACCTGCGCTGCGAGTTCCCGCGTCGGTTCAAGGATCAGCGTGCGCGGCATCCGTGCCCGGGCGCGCCCCTTTTCCAGAAGCGTCAGCATCGGCAGAACGAAGGAGGCGGTCTTGCCCGTTCCGGTCTGAGCAATGCCGAGGATGTCACGACGTTGAAGCGCGGGTGGGATCGCCCCCGCCTGGATTGGCGTTGGAATGGTGTAGCCCGCGTCCGTGACAGCGGAGAGTACTTTTTGGCTCAAGCCAAGGTCAGAAAAAGTGGTCAAAGGGAAATCTGTTTCCGTTCCGGTTCTCGCGAACGCCTGGGTTTCAGCTTTGGTAATGATCGCTGGATGGAGCGCACTTAGTCTGAAAGCGCCGGAAAGTCAAGGAAACGCGCGATTCTTGCGGATTCGCAAGCGGGACGAACACGATATGCGGTTAACACCCTCAGAATGGTCGCTTCAGTTCAGGTAGGCCGACAGCTTTGTTCCCGCCGCGATAAAGCGCGCCGGATCGCTCGCGCGGCCGTCTTGGCGTACCTCGTAGTGCAGGTGCGGTCCGGTCGAGCGGCCGGTCGATCCGGACAGTCCCACGATGTCGCCGGTTTCGACCGTTTCGCCGACCTTCGTCAGGATTCTGGAGAGATGCGCATAGCGCGTGACAAGGCCGCCACCGTGATCGATCTCGACCAGATTGCCGTAGCCGCCATTGCGGCCGGCCGAAACGACCGTCCCGGAACCTGTTGCGCGAACCTCGCTGCCGGTCGGCAGGCGGAAATCGATGCCGGCGTGCAGGGCGAGGCGGCCGAGGAACGGGTCGGTGCGATTGCCGAAACGGCTGGTAATGTCGCCCCTGGGGGCAGGGGTGGCGAAGGGCAGCTTCCGTGCGGTGTTGCGCACCGTGTCCAGCCGGTTCAACGCGTTGTCGAGCTCTCCGAGCGAAGACACGAACGCATCGTCGGTCTGCGGCTCGACGAAGGGGCCGCCGATCGCGCTGGCATTGTCGGCCGCGATCTGCGACTGGAGATCGATCCCCATGTGACCGACGATGGACTGGATCGCGTCCGCCATTTCGGCTGCGCCATCCGTCAGTGCGCGGATTCGCGTCATCTGCTCGCGCTCGACGTCCTTCAGCGACAGGGTCAGGCTCGAGAACATCCGGTCGGTGCGGTCGGCGACGGACTCGCCAGGCGCGGCATAGGCGAGGGGGGCGATGGATGCCTTCCGGGTCGCTTCGGCTGTCTCGCGCCCCAGAAGCTTGTCGATGGCCTTCAGGCCGGCTGCGGCATCGGCGCGCCGGCCATAGGCAAGCGGTTCGGCTTCGACGGCCGGCTCTTCGAGCGAGGGCTCCGACACTCCGGAGCTGCCCGCACGGCTCAGCAGCGTGTCGAGCTTGCCATTGCGTTCCGTCAGCGCAAGTTGCTGTTGAAGCAGTTTTTCGACCTTGTCTTCAACGATCTGCTGGTCAAGGAGCTGGCGGCTGGTCACGCGATCGACCTGGGCGCGCAGAGCGGAGATCCGATCCTCGTAGTCGTGTTGCATCCGGGCTTGGCGAGCCATGGTGGCGCCGATCAGCCCGTCGCGAAGGACGAGATAGGATGTGGCGGCGAGATAGCCGACGGTAAACATGCCGGCAAAACACATCGCCACCGCCGTCATCCAGGGACGGACGGTCATGTGGCGGATCTTGTCGCCGCTGGCGAGAATGATGATGTGCTGCTGCTCGCGCTTGCCGAACACGCGATTTTCAGGACGATCCGCCACCCTCATCTCCCGACCACCAAAAGAATCCCTGCCCCAGGGGTGTGGGGATTACAGCCTGTTAAGGTTAACAAACGTTTTAGGGATCAGCTTTGACTGACGGAGACCAGGCTGCGGTAGAAGGAAGGGGTCAATCCGGCTTCGGCGCGGGCCACATCGTTGAACGGCGCCTTGAGCGGGCCGCGGAAATTGACGCGCACCAGTTCCCTGAATGTCGCCGACGGATCCTTCTTCTCGCGTGCGCAGAGAAAGCGGAACCATTTTGCCCCGACCGCGACATGGCCCTTCTCATCGTTGTAGATCACGTCCAGGATATCGGCGCTTGCGGTGTCGCCGGTCTCACGCATCTTGGCCTGAAGCACGGGCGTGACGTCGAGGCCGCGCGCTTCCAGAATGAGCGGCACCACCGCAAGGCGGGCGGTGAGATCGTTGCGCGTGCTGTGGGCCGCCTGCCAAAGTCCGTCATGGGCCGGAAGGTCCCCGTATTCGGCGCCGAGTTCGCGCAAGCGGTCGCGCACCATGCGGAAATGCTTCGCTTCCTCGAAGGCGACCTGCATCCAGCCGTCGAAAAAGGAATGCGGAACACCTTCCGTCGTGAAACGCGCGACAATGTCGAGCGCCAGGTCGACGGCATTGAGTTCGATGTGGGCAAGCGCATGCAGCAGCGCGATCCGGCCCTTGAGGGTGTGCAGCGATCGCTTCTCCATGTTCTTCGGTGGCACAAGCACGGGCCTGTCCGGGCGACCGGGCCGGTCGGGGAGCGGTGGGTCCAGTGGCGAGCGCAGCGACAGGGTGCGCGCAAACCAGCGGCGCGCCGTCTCCTGGGCGAGTTCGGTCTTCAGGTCCAGGTCGGCCGAAAGGATCGCTTGAGTCGCGCCGCCGCGCAGGCTTTTGAGCGAGGAAAAACGTGAACTGGCAGGTGGATGCGGCATTGAATTAAAGTTCTTTCGCCCGCGCCAGGACGGCTTCGGCGTGACCGGCGACCTTTACCTTCGGCCAGATTTCCGCGATCTTTCCATCTGCATCGATCAGGAAGGTCGTGCGCTCCACACCCATGTAGTGACGGCCATACATGCTTTTTTCCTTCCAGACGCCATAGGCTTCGAGGACCTGATGGTCCTCATCGGAAAGCAGGCGCACCTTCAGGTCATGCTTCGATTTGAACCGGTCGTGCTTTCCTGCCGGGTCAGGGGAGAGACCGAGGACCGCGACGCCCGCTTTCTCGAACTCGCCGAGAAGTGCCGAGAACGCGATGTTTTCGGCGGTGCAGCCTTCGGTGTCGTCCTTCGGGTAGCAAAACAGCACGACGGGTTTACCGCGCAAATCGCTCAAGGCGATCTGGCCGCCGCCGTCGCTTGGCAGCGTGAAATCGGGAGCCATCGTTCCTGGCGACAATTCTGCCATGGGATTTCCTTTCTTTGGACAGGTTTTTCGGTCATGCGGGCGCTATCCCCGGTATATAGTCTCAAGTGGAATCGTCGCAATCGGTCGATCCATGTGGCTGGCTGAAAGTCTACCGGCATCAACAACGGAACAATCGCGATATGAGCGAAATCCGCGGCGAAAAGGTGAAGTTCGGCAGGGGCGACATCGTCTGCCTGCATGAATTGCCGTCGGCGCAGGCGCATGAGCCGATCGTGCTGCATTGCACCCATCGGCCGGGCCACTTCGCCGTGCTTTTGCGCGTGATCGGTGGACTTGGAGCGCTGGCTGCCCTGCTTCTGCTGCTGGTTGTAGCAACGGTCGAGAGCGGGCTGGCGGATGCGCCGCTGAACGCGCGGGCGCTTGCCGCCCTGAACGGTGCAGTGGGGCCGGGCTACCGCGCCACGGTGGAGAAAACCGTGCTCCGGTTTTCCAGCTTCGGCGGTCTGGCGCTGAAAGCTGAGAACGTCGTTCTTGCGGAAAAATCGAGCGGTGGAAACGTGGCCAATGCGAGCGCGGTTGCGATCGTGCTCGATCCGCTTGCGCTGCTGACGGGGCGCGTCTCGCCCTCGAGGCTGGATATCGATCAGGCGATGTTCAATCCGGCCCTCCTGCCCAAGGGGCCGCCCATCGACTTGGATACGGTTCGCATCGATTCGATCCCAGACTTTCAGGAACTCGCCTTTGATCGCCTCGAGGCGATCAAGGCGATGATTGCGGGCAACGGGCTTTCCCGTGTCCGGATCACCAACCTTGTCCTGCCGGTGACCGACACCGCAGGGCGGCCTCACTCGTTGAACATTGAAAACCTGACCTTTGCGCGGACCAGCGGCGATATGTCGATCGAAGGGCGTTACGCACTGGACGGCCAAGCGGGGACCATAGAGCTCGTTGCGAAGGGTGCCAGCGGTCTCAACGAGGTGAGCGGCCTGATTTCCGCTGTCCCGCTTGGCGCGTTTTCGCTGCGGCAGACCCCAGGCGGCGAACCCGCATGGGGGATTGATGCGCGGGCCGACGTCACCTTAGCCGCGACGCGTGGTGGCAACGGCGCTGAGCCACGGCTCGAACTGGTGGCGGCTACCAATGGCGGCACCGTGTATTTTGACGCCATTGGCGCGGCACTCAAGCCGACCAAGCTTGCCACCTTCTACGATTTTGCCCGCCGCTCGATCGAAATCGCTCCGTCGCAGGTTCGTGTTGGTTCATCCTCGTTTCCGTTCACCGGCGGCCTGATCGATCTGGACCGGCTGCCGAACCAGCGCGACCAGGGGTTCGCCGTCGATCTTGTGTTGCATAAAGCGGTCAGTGCGCCAGAGGATACGGGCGAAGCTCCGGTCAGCTTCGACGCCAAGATCGCGGGTCGGCTGATCCCGAAAACGAATCAGGTGCTGTTCGACCAACTCGGCGTGTCGAGCCCGCATGGGTCGCTCGCAGGGTCGCTCGGGCTGACCTTTGGCGGAAAATCCCCGGGGGTGAGCTTCGCCATGGTCAGCGACCGCCTGCAGGCGGTCGCGGTCAAGCAGTTGTGGCCATATTGGCTTGCCAAGAAGGCGCGCCAGTGGGTCGTGGGCAACATCTTCGGCGGGACCGTCACGAATGGTCGCATCGAAGTGTCGATGGCGGACGACCGCAAGGCCAGGCCCGATGGGCGGCTTGTGCTGGAGAAGGGCGAATTGATGATCGCCTTCGACATCGCCGATACGCGGCTCAACGTGACCGGTGCGATCCCGCCGCTGCGCGACGCGTCCGGCCATTTCGAGCTCCACGGCGAGAGTGTCGATATCAACTTCAAGGGCGGCACTGCTTACATGCCGTCTGGGCGGTCCGTGGCTGTGAAGGGCGGCACCTTCCGCATGCCTGACACCTCCGAGCGGCCCTTGATGGCGGAGATGGACATCAATCTGGCAGGCGCAGCAGATGCGGTCGCCGAATTGGTGACCTACAAGCCGATCGACGTGCTGAAGCGGACGGAGTTCGCGCCGGAGGACTTCACCGGTCCGGTCGAGGCGAATGTCAAGGCGCGCCTCGGGCTCGTCCGTGATCAGAATCCCCCGCCGCCGGAATGGACCGCCGACATCAATCTTCTCGGCGTGGATCTGAAGAAGCCGATCACCGGACGGCAGATTTCCCAGGTCGAGGGGCAACTCGTGATCAATCCCGCCCGCGCCGACCTTAAGGCCAAGGCACGTGTCGACAAGGTGCCTCTGGACATCGTTCTCGTCGAGCCGGTCGACCGTTCGTTGGATCTGAAACGCGAATTGAAGATCTCCGGCACAGTCGGGGATCAGGATCGGGCTCGCCTGTTCCCGGGCCTGAACGATCTGCTGTCGGGCCCGTTGGCTCTCGCTGTCACAACGCAGGCCGATGGCCGCCAGCGGGTCGAGGCCGACCTGCGGCGCACGGTCGTGTCGCTGCCATGGGTCGGCTGGACCAAGGGCGCTGGCGTGCCGGCGAAGGCAACCTTCGTCATCGACAAGCAGGAGGACGGCGCCACGCACCTGTCCAGTCTCAGCTTCTCCGGTGACGGCTTCTCGGTTTCTGGAGACGCAGTTCTCAAGGGGGCTTCGTTACATTCCGCGCGGCTCGACGAAGTGCGACTGTCGGCGCAGGATCGGTATGCGCTCACCATCGATCGTGCCAAGTCGGGATTTGTCGTGAAGGTGCAAGGGGATGTCGCCGATGCGCGCCCTGTGCTTGGCCGGCTGAAGGCAAACCCGACCGGGGCAGGCGATGGGAAGGATGAGGTGCCGGTCTCCATCCATGCCAATCTTGGGCAGGTCATCGGCTTCAACGGCGAGGCGCTCCGCAACGTCAGTCTCGACTACGCAACGAACGGCGGCCGACTCTCCGGTCTGGACCTCAGCGCCCTGACCGGTAGCGGCCAGGCACTGGTGGCCAAGCTGGGCAAGGCTGGGGGAACGCTCGAGCTGACAACCGGCGATGCGGGCGCGCTCGCCCGGTTGGCCAACATCTACAGGCACATGGAGGGAGGGCTGTTGAACGTCCGCCTGATGGCCGGTGCCGACGGCAGCTGGCGGGGACCTGTCGACGTCCGCAAGTTCAAGCTGACGGGCGAAGAAAAGCTACGCTCGATGGTCTCGACACCGGCCGGTGGCCGCAGCCTCAATGAAGCCGTCCGCAGCGAGATCGATACGAGTACGATGCATTTTTCACGCGGATTTGCCTTCGTCGTGTCGAAGGGCGGCACACTGCGCGTGGAGAACGGCGTGGTGCGAGGAGAGGCGGTCGGCGCGACCTTCCAGGGCACGGTTCGCGACGCAAGCGACCGGATGGAACTGACCGGCACTTTCATGCCGGCCTACGGCCTCAACCGGCTGTTTGCCGAACTGCCGCTGATCGGCTTCATTCTTGGCAACGGCAGCGACCGCGGCCTGATCGGCATCACCTTCAAGCTCAGCGGCCCGTTCGACCGGCCGGGTCTGGTGGTCAATCCGCTTTCGATCATCGCGCCGGGCGTGTTCCGCAACATCTTCGAGTTCTGACCGCCCGGCTTGCTGTGGGCAGCCCCAGTTCGCGTGCGGGTGCTTCCGATTCGCTGAGGCAAAGAAACGGCCCGCGACCATCGATCGCGGGCTGTTTCATTCGTCGGAGGGGTTGCGTTCGTTCCCGCTCAGGCGGGCCGGACGAGGATGTGTTTCTTCTTGCCGAGCGACAGCTTGATCACGCCGTCGGCCGTGATCTCGCCGCCGCCGATCGTCATCCGCTCGTCGGTGACGGTGTGATCGTTGATGCGCACGGCGCCGCCCTGGACGTGGCGGCGGGCTTCGCCGTTGGATCCGGCAAGACCGGCGCGGACGATCAGGGACAGAAGGCCGATGCCGCTTTCCAGTTCGCCGGCCGGAATTTCGACCGAGGGAAGGTTTTCGGCGAGCGCCCCCTCCTCGAAGGTCTTGCGGGCGGTTTCCGCCGCCTGCTCGGCGTTCTCGCGGCCGTGCAGCATTGCGGTGACCTCGGTGGCGAGGATCTTCTTGACCTCGTTGATCTCCGAGCCGCCAAGCGCCGAAAGCCGGGCGATCTCGTCCATCGGCAGCGTGGTATAGAGCTTGAGGAAGCGGGTGACGTCCGCATCCTCGGTGTTGCGCCAGTACTGCCAGAAGTCATAGGCCGACAGCATGTCCGGGTTCAGCCAGACGGCGCCGGACAGCGACTTGCCCATCTTGGCACCCGAAGCGGTGGTCAGGAGCGGCGAGGTCAGCGCGTAGAGCTGCGGCGTGCCCATGCGGTGGCCGAGGTCGAGGCCGTTGATGATGTTGCCCCACTGGTCGGACCCGCCCATCTGCAGCCGTGTGCCGTAGCGCTTGTTCAGCTCCACGAAGTCGTAGGCCTGCAGGATCATGTAGTTGAATTCGAGGAAGGACAGCGACTGCTCGCGGTCGAGGCGCATCTTGACGCTGTCGAATGACAGCATGCGGTTGACCGAGAAGTGGCGGCCGACGTCGCGCAGGAACTCGAGGTAGTTGATGCCGAGCAGCCAGTCGGCATTGTTGATCATCAGCGCGTCCTTCGGCCCGTCGCCATAGGTCAGGTAGCTGGAAAACACCTTCTTGATCGAGGCGATGTTGGCGTCGATCGTCTCCGGCGTCATCAGCTGGCGTGCTTCGTCCTTGAACGAGGGATCGCCGACCATGCCGGTGCCGCCGCCCATCAGCGAGATCGGCCGGTGGCCGGTCTGCTGGAACCAGTGCAGCATCATGATCTGGATCAGGCCGCCGGCGTGCAGGCTCGGCGCGGTCGGATCGAAGCCGATATAGGCGGTCACGGTTTCCTTGGCGAGCAGGTCGTCGAGGCCGGTCTCATCCGAGATCTGGTGGATGAAGCCGCGCTCGCTGAGCGTGCGAAGGAAATCTGACTTGAAACCCGACATTGGTCTTCTCTCTTGTGGGGGGAGGTTTTATTTAAGTGGACGGCCGGGCGTTTAGCACTGTTTTTGCGCATAATCACTTCAAAAGTGATTCTGGATTTCTTCAATGAGACAAATGAGAACCGCAATCGGCCTGATGAGCGGCACCAGCATGGACGGCATCGATGTGGCGCTGCTGAGGACCGACGGCGAGGTGCGGGTCGTCCGCGGACCGTCCATGGACATTGCCTATGATCCGTCGTTCCGTCGCCGCCTCCAGGCCGCTCTTGAAACGGCGAAGGCGATCGAAAAGCGGGAGGAGCGGCCGGGGGATCTGGCGGAGGTCGAACGCGAGCTCACCCTTCGCCACGCGGCTGCCGTGCAGGCCTTTTTGCACGAAAACAACATGGCGCCGGCCGACATCGACGTCGTGGGCTTCCACGGCCAGACGGTGCTGCACCGGCCGCGACAGGCGCTCACCGTTCAACTCGGCGACGGCGCCCTGCTGGCGCGGGAAACCGGCATCCCGGTCGTTTTCGACATGCGGGCGAACGATATGGTTCATGGCGGGCAGGGGGCGCCGCTGATTCCGGCCTACCACGCCGCGCTGGCGCGCAATCTCCCGGCGGACTGCGCCTTGCCCACGGTTTTCGTGAACATCGGCGGCATCTCCAACCTCACCTATGTCGGCGCGGACGGGCGGATCGTCGCCTTCGACAGCGGGCCGGGCAACACGTTGATCGATCAATGGGTCGAGGCCCACGCCGGGGTTCCGTTCGATCAGGGCGGCATGATCGCGAGCGAGGGCCGGATTCTCCCCGATCTCGTGGCGCGATACCTTTCCAACCCGTTCTTCGTCTCGGACGAGCGGCGATCGCTCGACCGCAACGACTTCACACCGCCGGCCGGATCGGAGGCGACGCTTGAAGACGGAGCACGCAGCTTGGCCCGTGTGACGGCAGCGGCAATCCTGAAATCGGCCGGTCACCTTCCGCAGGGGCCGAAAACCTATGTCGTGTGCGGCGGCGGGCGCCTCAATCGGGCGATCATGGGCGACCTTGCCGAGCTTGCCGGCGCCACTGGCGCGGTGGTCATGACGGCGGAAACCGTCGGCCTGAACGGTGACAGCATGGAGGCGGAGGCCTGGGCCTATCTTGCCGTGCGCTCGCTGGAGGGGCTGCCTTTAACCTTTCCCGGCACCACAGGGGTGCGGATGCCGGTCACGGGCGGTGTTCTGTCCACGCCTCAGCATCGATAGCACAAAAAAATCCGCCGGATTTCTCCGGCGGATCGAAGTCGGTCGTTGTTCTCCGGGGCTACCGCAGGCGCTTGGCCGCCGGCTCCGGGACCAGTTCGCCGGCGAGCCTGCGGTCGAGATAGTCCTCGCACTCGGCCATCAGCGTCTCGATCTGGCCGTTGAAGAAGTGGTTGGCGCCCGGGACGGTCTTGTGGGTGATCAGGATGCCCTTCTGCGCCTTCAGCTTCTCCACCAGGCCGTTGACGTCCTTTTCCGGGGCCACCTTGTCGGCGTCGCCGTTGATGATCAGGCCGGAGGACGGGCAGGGTGCGAGGAAGGAAAAATCATAGATGTTCGGCTGCGGCGCGATCGACATGAAGCCTTCGATCTCCGGCCGGCGCATCAGAAGCTGCATGCCGATCCAGGCGCCGAAGGAGTAACCGGCAACCCAGCAGCTCTTCGAATCCGGATGCAGGCTCTGCACCCAGTCGAGCGCGGATGCCGCGTCCGACAGTTCACCCGCGCCATGGTCGAATTCACCCTGGCTGCGGCCGATGCCGCGGAAATTGAAGCGGAGCGTCGTGAAGCCGCGCTTCTGGAACATGTAGAACAGCTGGTAGACGATCTGGTTGTTCATCGTGCCGCCGAACTGCGGATGCGGGTGCAGGATGATGGCGATCGGGGCGTTCTTCTGCTTGGAAGGCTGATAGCGGCCTTCCAGGCGACCGGCGGGTCCGTTGAAGATGATTTCGGGCATTCGTTCTCCGGCGTGTTTCTGGATCAAAAACCGTTTCGACAGCCCTGGATGTCTTGACGAAACCAGTCAGCTTTTCTAGAACCAGTTTAGAACCGTTCGAAACTTAAATCTGCGCTGAGCGCGTATCGAGGTTCGTCTCTTACGGCAAGCGCGGCGGAAATTTCAAGAAAAATGCACGCTGCCTCGCCAGGCGCAGGATTGGAGCCCTTTGTAACCATGCCAGGACGGCCGAGGACATATCTGGATTGGAACGCGACGGCACCGCTTATGGCGGACGCCCGTGAGGCGATGATCGCCGCGCTCGACCTGTCCGGCAATCCGTCGTCCGTGCATGGCGAAGGTCGGGCCCTGCGTGCTCTGATCGACGGCGCCCGCCGTGACGTGGCTGTGCTTGCCGGCGCCGAGGCGGCGCATGTGACCTTTACCAGCGGCGCCACCGAGGCGGCCAATATGGTGCTGACGCCCGACTTCCGCATGGGGCGTACGCCGCTGAAGGTCGGCCGCCTCTATGTGTCGGCGATCGAGCATCCGGCGGTACGCGAAGGTGGCCGATTCGAGAAGGAGCAGGTTTCCGAAATACCGGTGATGCCATCGGGCGTCGTGGACCTTGTCGCACTTGAAACCCTTCTGGAAGCCCATGACGCGTCGAGCGGGCTGCCCATGGTCGCCATCATGCTGGCGAACAACGAAACGGGGATCGTGCAGCCGGTGCGCGAGGCAGCCGCAATCGTGCGCAAGCGCGGCGGCCTGTTCGTCGTGGATGCCGTTCAGGCTGCCGGCAGGATCCCGCTCTCGATCGGTGAGATCGATGCGGATTTTCTGGTTCTGTCGGCGCACAAGCTTGGTGGCCCCAAGGGAGCCGGCGCGCTGGTGTCGCGCGGCGAGGTGCTGATGCCGGCGCCGCTGATCCATGGCGGCGGTCAGGAGAAGGGACACCGGTCGGGCACGGAGAATGCGGCAGCCCTGGCGGGCTTTGCGGCGGCCGCTCGGGCGGCACGCGAGGATATCGAGGCGCGCAACGCGCGCCTGGCGGGACTGCGCGACCGGATGGAGGATCGGATGAAGGCTCTTGCCGGCGGTCTCGTCATCCACGGT
The DNA here is from genome assembly GCF_041930185.1 of Mycoplana ramosa. Lineage (NCBI taxonomy): Bacteria > Pseudomonadati > Pseudomonadota > Alphaproteobacteria > Hyphomicrobiales > Rhizobiaceae > Mycoplana > Mycoplana ramosa. Next base: position 107,036 of record NZ_JBHEEW010000006.1, read on the forward strand.
CAGGGAATGCCGCGCCTGTCCAATACGACCTTCTTCAGCCTTCCGGGCCTGAAGTCCGAGACGGGGCAGATCGCTTTCGACCTGGAGGGCATTGCGGTTTCGGCCGGATCCGCCTGCTCGTCGGGAAAGGTCGGCGCCAGTCATGTGCTGACCGCAATGGGTTTCGATGCGGCGCTAGGAGGCTTGCGCGTGTCGCTTGGGCCGACGACGACCGAGGCCGACGTGGATCGCTTTCTTGATGCGTTTGCGCGCATCGCAGCCCGGCGGCGACAGGGGGTGTCGGCGGCCTGACGGAAAGTTGCGGAAACGCAAGTTTTTGCTTGCCAAAAGGTGTGAAAAGCCCCTTCTGGCGCTTACATAACCGGCGGGATACCCGCCAGACGTTGACAAGCTGCCGGACCTTGGATCCGGCGAGATTGGAGAACGATATGCCTGCCGTGCAGGAAACGATCGATCAGGTCCGTCAGATTGACGTCGACCAGTACAAGTACGGCTTCGAGACGACCGTCGAGATGGAAAAGGCGCCGAAGGGCCTTAACGAAGACATCATCCGCTTCATCTCGGCCAAGAAGAACGAGCCAGACTGGATGCTCGAGTGGCGGCTTGGCGCCTATCGCCGCTGGTTGACCCTCGAGGAGCCGACGTGGGCGCGCGTCAACTACCCGAAGATCGACTTCAACGACCTCTACTACTACGCCGCGCCGAAAAACCAGACCGGCCCGATGTCGATCGACGATGTCGACCCGGAGATCATCAAGACCTATGAGAAGCTCGGCATTCCGCTGCGCGAGCAGGAGATTCTCGCTGGCGTGCAGACCTCCAAGGTCGCTGTCGACGCGGTGTTCGATTCCGTCTCGGTCGTCACCACCTTCAAGGAAGAGCTGAAGAAAGCCGGCGTGATCTTCATGTCGATCTCGGAGGCGATCCGCGAGCATCCGGAACTGGTGAAGAAGTATCTCGGCACCGTCGTGCCGACGACCGACAACTACTATGCAACGCTGAATTCCGCGGTCTTCACCGACGGCTCGTTCGTGTTCGTGCCGAAGGGCGTTCGTTGCCCGATGGAGCTGTCGACCTACTTCCGCATCAACGAGAAGAACACAGGCCAGTTCGAGCGCACGCTCATCATCGCCGAGGAAGGCGCCTATGTGTCCTACCTCGAAGGCTGCACCGCGCCGCAGCGCGACGAGAACCAGTTGCACGCTGCCGTGGTCGAACTGGTGGCGCTGGACGATGCCGAAATCAAGTATTCCACCGTCCAGAACTGGTATCCGGGCGACAAGGAAGGCAAGGGCGGCATCTACAACTTCGTCACCAAGCGGGGCGATTGCCGCGGCGAGAACTCAAAGATCTCCTGGACGCAGGTGGAAACCGGGTCGGCGATCACCTGGAAGTATCCGTCCTGCATCCTGCGCGGCGACAATTCGCGCGGCGAGTTCTACTCGATTGCCGTCTCGAACGGCCATCAGCAGATTGACTCGGGTACCAAGATGATCCACCTCGGCAAGAACACGTCGAGCCGCATCATCTCCAAGGGCATTGCCGCAGGTGTCTCGCAGAACACCTATCGCGGCCAGGTCTCGACCCATCGCAAGGCGGAGAACGCACGCAACTTCACGCAGTGCGACTCGCTGCTGATCGGCGACAAGTGCGGCGCGCACACCGTGCCCTACATCGAGGCGAAGAATTCCTCGACCCAGTTCGAGCACGAGGCGACCACCTCCAAGATCTCCGAGGACCAGCTGTTCTACTGCCTGCAGCGCGGCATTCCGGAAGAGGCGGCGATCGCCCTGATCGTCAACGGCTTCGTCAAGGAAGTGATCCAGGAGCTGCCGATGGAGTTCGCGGTCGAGGCGCAGAAGCTGATCAGCATCAGCCTCGAAGGCTCGGTCGGCTGACCGCCGCCGTTGAAAGAATTAGGCGCGCCTTTGCGCGCCATGTCCCATTCGATCCCGCAGAGGATACTTTTCATGCTTGAAATCAAGAACCTGCACGCACGCATCGCCGAAGGCGGCACCGAGATCATCCGTGGCCTGAACCTGACGGTGAAGGACGGCGAGGTGGCCGCGATCATGGGCCCGAACGGCTCGGGCAAGTCGACGCTATCCTATATCCTCGCCGGTCGAGAGGAATACGAAGTTACCGAAGGCGACATCCTCTATAATGGCGAGAGCATTCTCGAACTCGACCCGGCCGAGCGCGCCGCCAAGGGCGTCTTCCTGGCGTTCCAGTATCCGGTCGAAATTCCGGGCGTCGCCACCATGCAGTTCCTGAAGGTCGCGATGAACGAGCAGCGCAAGGCGCGCGGTGAGGACGAATTGTCGACGCCGGACTTCATGCGCCGCGTCAAGGAAGCCGCCGGCGAACTGCAGATCTCGCCGGAAATGTTACGCCGCCCGCTCAACGTCGGTTTCTCCGGCGGTGAAAAGAAGCGTGCCGAAATCCTGCAGATGGCGCTGCTGGAGCCGAAGCTGTGCGTGCTCGACGAGACCGACTCCGGCCTCGACATCGACGCGCTGAAGATCGTTGCCGACGGCGTCAATGCGCTGCGTTCGCCGGATCGTTCGGTCATCGTCATCACCCACTACCAGCGCCTGCTCGATTACATCGTGCCGGACACGGTGCATGTGCTCTACAAGGGCCAAGTGATCAAGTCGGGCGACAAGACGCTGGCGCACGAACTCGAGGCCAATGGCTACGCCGACATCATCGAGGCTGCTGCCTGAGCCGGGAAGGACACGATCCATGAACATCCAAGCTGGGATTAAGTTGACCGCGGCGGAAGCCGCTCTGGTCGACGCCTACAATGAACAGATCGGCGATCTTCCGGGTGATGGTGCGACCATTGCAGCCCGGGACATGCTGCTGAGCGAGTTCAAGGCGGCCGGGCTGCCCAACCGTCGCGTCGAGGCCTGGCACTACACCGACCTGAAGTCGCTGCTGCGCTCGGTTCCAAATTTCGAACTTGGTGCACGCGCCAACCGGGTCGATCCGATCGTGCCGGGCTCGATCGTCCTGTCTGTCACGAACGGCCAGGCCAACGAGCGCAGCCTTCAGGGCGGCATTTCGCTGAAGAGCTATTCCGACGCCCTGCAAGACGGCACGGCGGCCGAGCGGCTGGTCGAACGGGACCGGGACGACACGATCGCGCAGATCAACGGTTCCTTCGTCCGCGACGGTTTCGTGCTCGACTTCGCCGACGGCCTTGAACTCGATGCGCCGCTCGAGATCCAGTCGGTGCAAAACTGCGGTCAGGTCAACACGCGCTTTCCCGTTCGCTTCGGGAAGGGTGCCCGGGCGACCGTGATCGAGCGGCATCTGGCGGTCGGCGACGAGGCTTCGTTCGTCACGTCGGTTAGCGACGTCAAGCTGGAGGATGACGCCGAGATCACCTGGATCATCTTCCAGTCGCAGGGCGAAGCCGACACGCACCTTGGCCAGCTCAAGGCGGCTCTTGGCGCGAACGCCAAGCTTCGCCTCTATGTCATCAATGCCGGCGGCAAGCTCGTTCGGCAGGAGGTCCACGTGACGGTGGCCGGCGAAGGCGCCGACCTGACGCTGCGCGGCATCAACCTGCTTGGTGGAGACAGCCATACGGACCTGACCTTCACCGTCGGCCACAACGTGCCGCACACGACGTCTTCGGAAGTCATCAGAAATGTGGTCTTCGACCGTGCCAAGGGTGTGTTCCAGGGGCAGATCCGTGTTGCGCCCGATGCCCAGAAGACCGACGCGAAGATGTCGTGCAACACGCTGCTGCTGTCGGATGATGCGGAGTTCTCGGCAAAACCGGAGCTCGAGATCTTCGCCGACGACGTGCAGTGCGGGCATGGCGCCACCGTGATCGACATCAATCATACGCAGCTGTTCTACCTGATGGCGCGCGGGATCCCGGAGAACAAGGCGCGCGCCATGCTGGTCAACGCCTTCGTCGCCGAGATTGTCGAGGAGCTGGAAGACGAGCCGCTGGTCGAGGCGCTGGAAGGCGTCATTTCCGAGTGGCTGGAAAAGCACGCCTGATTGGCCGGAGTGGACTGTCGAGATGAATGAGATCAAGCCTGTCACGACCTATGACGTCGAAGCCATCCGCCGGGACTTTCCGATCCTGTCGCGGGAGGTCTACGGCAAGCCGCTGGTCTATCTCGACAACGGCGCTTCGGCGCAGAAGCCGAAAGCGGTGATCGACGCGATCGCGCACGCCTACTCGAACGAATACGCCAACGTCCATCGCGGCCTGCATTTCCTGTCGAATGCGGCCACCGATGCCTATGAGGGCGCGCGCGAGAAAGTAAGGCGCTTCCTCAACGCGCCGTCGGTCGACAACATCATCTTCACCAAATCGTCGACCGAGGCGATCAACACGGTTGCCTACGGCTATGGCATGCCCAAGCTCGGCGAGGGCGACGAGATCGTGCTGTCGATCATGGAGCACCACTCCAACATCGTTCCCTGGCATTTCATCCGCGAGCGGCAGGGGGCAAAGCTCGTCTGGGCGCCGGTGGACGACCAGGGTGCCTTCCACGTCGAGGATTTCGTCAAGTGCCTGACGGAGCGTACGAAGCTGATTGCGATCACACACATGTCGAACGCGCTCGGCACGGTCGTTCCGGTGAAGGAAATCTGCAGGATCGCCCGCGAACGCGGCATTCCGGTGCTGGTCGACGGCTCGCAGGGTGCGGTCCATCTGCCGGTGGACGTGCAGGACATCGACTGCGACTGGTACGTGATGACCGGCCACAAGCTCTATGGCCCGTCCGGCATTGGCGTGCTGTATGGCAAGACGGATCGGTTGAAGGAGATGCGGCCGTTCCAGGGCGGCGGCGAAATGATCGTGGAAGTGACCGAGGACATCGTCACCTACAACGACCCGCCGCACCGCTTTGAGGCCGGCACGCCGCCGATCGTCCAGGCCATCGGCCTCGGTTACGCGCTCGACTACATGGACCAGATCGGCCGGGCGGCGATCGCCGCACATGAGGCGGATTTGACGGCCTATGCGTTTGAGCGCCTGTCCAGGGTCAATTCGCTGAAGATCTTCGGCACGGCGCCCGACAAGGGCTCGATCTTCGCTTTCGAGCTCGAGGGCATCCATTCGCACGACGTCTCGATGGTGATCGACCGGGCAGGCGTTGCTGTGCGCGCCGGTACCCATTGCGCCCAGCCGCTCTTGAAGCGTTTCGGCGTAACCTCCACATGCCGGGCATCGTTCGGCATGTACAACACGCGTGCCGAGGTGGACGTTTTGGCCGACGCCCTGGACTACGCGCGCAAGTTCTTCGCCTGAGGAGTTGGAAATGTCACTCGAAGCCACCGAAGAGAAAGCCGACGTCCGCGAGGGCATCGTCACCTCCGCCATTCCGGCGGACGAGTTGGCCCGCCTCAGCGACGACATCATTGCCGCCCTGAAGACGGTGTACGATCCGGAAATCCCCGCCGACATCTTCGAACTCGGCCTGATCTACAAGATCGACATCGAGGATGACCGGATGGTGAAGATCGACATGACGCTGACCGCGCCCGGTTGCCCGGTCGCCGGCGAAATGCCGGGCTGGGTGGAAAACGCCGTCGGCGCGGTTGAGGGCGTTTCCGGTGTCGAGGTGAAGATGACCTTCGATCCGCCGTGGACCCCGGACCGCATGTCGGAAGAGGCGCAGGTCGCGGTCGGCTGGTACTAGGGCGCAGGCTTCGGAGACGACCTGCTGCACCGGAGTATTGATCCGTTTACCCGGCCCCACTACATTCTTGTTCAGACCCATCGGGCCTTGAACCCGGCTGGCGAAGGAGATGGCTGATGGCCTTTGCAATAATGACCCTGACCGATGCCGCCGCCGATCGCGTCAAGGCGATCGTGGACAATGCCGGCGGCGACGCCAAGGGCATTCGCGTCGGTGTGAAAAAGGGCGGCTGCGCGGGGATGGAGTATTCCGTCGATCTCGTGACCGAACCGAATCCCAAGGACGACCTCGTCGAGCACGCGGGCGCCAGCGTGTGGGTCGCGCCGGAGGCCGTGCTGTACCTGCTCGGAACCGAGATGGATTTCGAGGTCACCACGCTTCGTTCCGGCTTCACCTTCAAGAACCCGAATCAGACGTCTGCTTGTGGCTGTGGCGAATCGGTCGAACTGAAGCCGGCCGATCTCGCCGCGCTTGCGGCCGCCGGCAATGCGACCGTGCGGGTCGGTTGATTGCTCCATCCGTAACGTGGGCGTTTAACCCGTTCTCACGACCACGTAGGTGGCGGGGGTTTTCTTTGCCCACCGGTTCGTCTTGCTGACCCGCGCTCAGTTGCCAGAGCGGCTGTTTTTCTTCGCTGGGCCTGCGGTCCGTTGCTGTGGCCACCCATTTTCCCCTCGGGCCATTGGCTCGATGTGGAAAGCGCCACCACCAACCGTGTATGATGCCGACCACACAGCCGGGAGGTGGCATTGACAGGGGCGTACTCGCTGCAGGGCTTTGCAACATCGATCTACGAGTCGTTGCCTCTGCCCGTGATCGTCACGGCAGCCGACCTGTGCGGCCTTACGCTGAACGAGGCGGCAAGGCGCGCGTTGGGGTGCGAGGAGCGCCAGGCTGGCGCCGAGCCGCTGGCAACTCTGATTGACGAGCCGGACCTTCCGCTTCTTCTCCACCGACTTTCGCTCGGCGAGCGCACCGATACCCATTGCCTGCGATTCCGTCGGGCGAACGGCACAGGATTCGCAGCGATGACGCATGTGCTCGCCGTTGAGGCGGACGGCGGCGAGGCCGGCTACGCCGGCTACGCGTTGGTTTTGCGCAGTTTCGTGGACGGAGGCAGCCACGTGGCGCAGGCCCTTCCGGGCAACCGGGTCTATGCCGCGCTCGAGGCGATCACTGAAGGTGTCGCCATCTTCGACCGCGACGAAAAGCTTTTGATGTTCAACAGGGCCTTTCGCGATCGCTGTCATCCGGCAAGAGATGCAGTGCAGGTCGGGGCAACGATGGAAGACATCGTCCGGGCCAATCTTCGCAGCGGCCTCTATCAGGGCATCGTGGAGGGAACGCCGGAGGCCGAAGCCTGGGTTCAGTCGCGGCTGCGCCACCATCGCGAGCGTGGCGCGCCGCAGGTCATCCCATACAGCGATGGACGATGGATTCGCTCCGAGAGCCATGTTGCCGAAAGCGGCGAGGTGGTCGCCGTGCGCATCGATGTGACCGACCTCAAGCGTGCCGAACAAGTTTTGCGAGACAAGCACAGGCAGCAGTCGAGCTTCCTGCAAATATTCCCCGACATGCTTGTGCGCACCGATGGGGAGATGGTGATCCAGTTTGCCAACGATCAGTATGCGGCGTTTCTCGGATCGACGCCGGAAAAGCTGGTGGGGACGAGTTTCTGGGAAGTGGCCCGAACAAACGATGAGCGCGAGGCCCTTGGCAATCCCGGCGACTACACACCCAAGATGCCGCTGCGCACGCGTGAAATCTGCTACACAGGTGCCGACGGGCAGCCGGTCTGGCTGCTCTGGACGGCGATCGCAAGCTTCGACGACGGCAAACCGGTTGAATTTCTGGCGGTGGGCAGGAACGTCACCGAAACGAAGCTGCAACACGAACAGCTTTCCATTCAAGCAGTGGAGCTACAACGACGGAACGAGGCGCTGAACCAGTTCACGGCAACGGTCTCGCATGATTTGAAAGCGCCGATCCGACATATCGCCTCCTTCGCCGAAATGATCGCCGAGGAGGTCGATGAAGGACGGCTTGGCGAACTGGCGGTTCACGCCCGCTACCTGCAGCAGGCCGCCTCGCGCGTTCAGAAACTGGTGGAACGATTGCTGGAATATTCGCAGATTGCCTACCAGATTCGCGATTTCCAGAGGGTTTCCCTCGACGCGGTCGTTGTCGACGCGCTGTCGATGCTGGCCGGGCACATTCGGGAAACGGGCGCTGACGTGGAGGCTCGGCCTCTCCCCATCGTTCTCGGGGATCCGGAACTCCTGCGCAGGTTGATGCAGAACCTGATCGGAAACGCAATCAAGTATCGCCATGCCGATACCGCGCCGAAGGTCCGGGTCTATGGCGATAGCACTCACGATAAGGTCACGGTCGTGGTCGAGGACGAAGGGATCGGGATCGACCCCAAACATGCGGACCGGATTTTCGATTTGTTCCAGCGTCTGCATCCGGACGAAAGCCGGTTTGCCGGAACGGGCATCGGGCTGGCGCTCGCCAAGCGGATCGTCGACAGCCACCACGGAACGATTGCGCTCGATCCGGACTACCGGAGCGGTGCGCGGTTCGTCGTGACGCTTCCGAGGGGATGAGGTGGGGTCGCAGGGCTGCTGCGCGTCGCCAGGGCGATGAATCCAAGACTGATCTGGCCGCACTCTTGTCGTCGCCTGAAATACCCGGCACGGCCCAAGAAAAACCCCGGCCTTTCGGGCCGGGGTCTTTCGTTGGCTGCGTTACTCTGCCGCTTCCGCGTAGTCCTCGAGCGGCGGGCACGAGCAGACGAGGTTCCGGTCGCCAAAGACGTTGTCGACGCGGTTGACCGGCGACCAGTACTTGTCGACCCGGAAGGCGCCCGGCGGATAGCAGGCCTGTTCGCGCGTGTAGGGACGGTCCCAATCGCCGACGAGGTCCTCGACCGTGTGCGGGGCGTTCTTCAGAGGGTTGTTGACCTTGTCCATCCGGCCTTCCTCGATGGCACGGGCCTCCTCGCGGATCGCCAGCATCGCATCGCAGAAGCGGTCGAGTTCGGCCTTCGTCTCCGATTCGGTCGGCTCGATCATCAGCGTGCCGGCCACCGGCCAGCTCATCGTCGGGGCGTGGAAGCCGCAGTCGATTAGCCGCTTGGCGACGTCGTCGACGGTCACGCCGGCGCTGTCGACCAGCGGGCGCGTGTCGATGATGCACTCGTGCGCCACCCGTCCCTTCGCCGACTTGTACAGCACGTCATAGGCGCCCTTCAGCCGGGCAGCGATGTAGTTGGCATTGAGGATCGCCACCTTGGTCGCCTGGGTCAGGCCTTCCCCGCCCATCATCAGACAGTAGCTCCAGGAGATCGGCAGGATCGACGCCGAGCCGAACGGAGCGGCCGAGACCGCGCCGGCCTCGGCCGTGCGTGGGTCCTTGGGCAGGAACGGCGCCAGATGCGCCTTCACGCCGATCGGCCCCATGCCCGGACCGCCGCCGCCATGCGGGATGCAGAAGGTCTTGTGCAGGTTCAGGTGGCTGACGTCGGAGCCGATGTCGCCGGGGCGGGCAAGCCCGACCATGGCGTTCATGTTGGCGCCGTCGAGATAGACCTGCCCGCCGTGGTTGTGGACGATCTCGCAGATCTCGCGCACGTTCTCCTCGAACACGCCGTGGGTCGACGGATAGGTGATCATGCAGCATGAGAGATTTTCCGCATACTGCTTTGCTTTTGCGCGGAAATCCTCCATGTCGATGTCGCCGTTGTCGCTCACCTTGACGACGACGACCTTCATGCCGGCCATCTGCGCCGAGGCCGGATTGGTGCCGTGCGCCGAGGTCGGGATCAGGCAGACGTCGCGGTGCGCATCGCCGTTGGCGATGTGGTAGTCGCGGATCGTCAGCAGGCCCGCATATTCCCCTTGCGCGCCGGAATTCGGCTGCATGGAGATCGCGTCATAGCCGGTAATCGCGCAGAGCTTGGCCGACAGGTCGTCGATCATCTCGCGGTAGCCTTCCGCCTGATCGGCCGGCGCGAAGGGATGGATCTCCGAGAACTCCGGCCAGGTGATCGGCAGCATTTCGGCGGTCGCGTTCAGCTTCATCGTGCAGGAGCCGAGCGGGATCATCGAGCGGTCGAGCGCGAGGTCGCGGTCCGCCAGCCGGCGGATGTAGCGGGTCATTTCGCTTTCCGCGCGGTTCATGTGGAAGATCGGGTGGGTCAGGTAGGCACTGGTGCGGAGCAGGTTCGACGGCAGACGGTAGCCCGGCTCGAAGTCCGAAACCTCGAAGTCGCCGCCGAAGGCACGCCAAACCGCTTCCAGCGTCACCGGCCGCGACCGCTCGTCGAGACTGATGCCGATGCGGTCGTCGCCGATCTTGCGCAGGTTCACCTCTTCGGCGACCGCCGCCTTTAGGATGATGCCCTGCAGCTTGCCGACATGGACGGTGATCGTGTCGAAGAACACCTCCGGCTCGACCGTGTAGCCGAGCTTCTCCAGTCCCATGGCGAGGCGGACGGTCTTCTGGTGCACGCTCTGCGAGATCGCCTTGATGCCCTGCGGGCCGTGGAAGACCGCATACATCGAGGCCATGACGGCGAGCAGCACCTGGGCGGTGCAGATGTTCGACGTCGCCTTCTCGCGGCGGATGTGCTGCTCGCGCGTCTGCAGCGACAGGCGATAGGCGCGGTTGCCGCGGGCATCGACGGAGACGCCGACGAGGCGGCCGGGCATGTTGCGCTTGTAGGCGTCCTTGACGGCCATGTAGGCGGCGTGCGGCCCGCCGTAGCCGACCGGAACGCCGAAGCGCTGGGTCGTGCCAATGGCGATGTCGGCATCCATGTCGCCCGGAGACTTCAGCAGCGCCAGAGCGAGCGGATCAGCGGCCACGACGGCGATCGCACCGGCGGCATGCAGCGAGGCGATGACGTCGGTGAAGTCGTGCACGTGGCCGTAGGTGCCCGGATACTGGAAGATTGCGCCGAAGACCTCGGACGGGACCAGATCCTTGAACGGGTTGCCGACCTTGATCGACCATCCGAGCGGTTCGGAACGGGTCTTCAGCAGCGCGATCGTTTGCGGGTGGCAGTTCTCGTCGACGAAGAAGGTCGTCGCCTTGGAGGTCGAGACGCGCTCAGCCATGGCCATCGCCTCGGCGGCGGCGGTCGCCTCGTCGAGCAGCGAGGCGTTGGCGATGTCGAGACCGGTCAGGTCGCAGACCATGGTCTGGTAGTTGAGCAGCGCCTCCAGCCGGCCCTGGCTGATCTCCGGCTGGTAGGGCGTGTAGGCCGTGTACCAGGCCGGGTTTTCCAGGATGTTGCGCTGGATGACCGGGGGCGTGATCGTGCCGTAGTAGCCCTGGCCGATCAGCGAAACGAGCTTCTGGTTCTTGTTCGCGGTCTCGCGCAGCTTGTCGAGCGCCTCGCGCTCGGTCATCGGCGCGCCCCATTCGAGCGGCTTCTGCTGGCGGATCGACGACGGCACGGTGTCGTCGATCAGCGCGTCGAGGCTGTCATAACCCACGACCTTCAGCATCTCCTCCATCTCCTTCGGAGAGGGGCCGATATGGCGACGGTTGGCGAAGTCGTAGGGCTGGTAATCGGTGAAGGTAAAATCCTTGGGCAGGTTCATCAGCCGACGAGCTCCTTGTAGGCCGCCTCGTCAAGCAGATCATCGGCGTCGGCCTTGTTGGCGAGCTTCATCTTGAAGAACCAGCCGGCGCCCTGCGGGTCGCTGTTGACGAGGGACGGGTCGTCGACGATCGCCTGGTTGGTCTCCAGGCATTCACCATCAAGCGGGGCGTAGACATCGGATGCGGCCTTCACGGATTCGACTGTCGCCGCGTCGCCGCCCTTGGAGAAGGACGTTCCGACGGCCGGCAGCTCGACGAACACGAGGTCGCCGAGCTGTTCGGCCGCATGAGTGGTGATACCGACGGTGGCGACGTCGCCGTCGATCTTCAGCCACTCGTGTTCTGCGGTAAATTTCAGCATGGGTGGGCCTTTCTGATCAGCGTTTGAAGGTGTTGGAGACAAAGGGTAGGGCGCTCACGGAGACTGGCAGGAACTTGCCGCGCACTTCTGCAAACAGATCCGTGCCGGGTGCTGCGAGCGCGGTCGCGACGTATCCCATGGCGACGGGGTTCTGCACCGTCGGGCCGAACCCGCCGGAGGTGACGTGGCCGACCTCGGTTTTGCCATCGGCATCGGCGTAGAGCCTTGCCGGCGGACGAACGGGTGCCTTGCCGTCGATCTTGAGGCCGACGCGGCGCCGCGCGGTGGTCTTTTCCAGCTGATCGAGGATGACATCGGCACCCGGGAACCCGCCGGCACGGTCGCCGCCGCGGCGGCGCACCTTCTGGATCGCCCATCCAAGCCCCGCTTCAGCCGGTGTCGTGGTGGTGTCGATATCGTTGCCGTAGAGACAGAGGCCAGCCTCGAGGCGCAGCGAGTCACGAGCGCCGAGGCCGATCGGCTGGACGTCCGGGTGATCAAGCAGCCGGCGGCAGACCGTTTCCGCCTGCGCGGCCGGGATGGAAATCTCGAAGCCGTCCTCACCCGTATAGCCGGCGCGGGAGACGATGCATTCGGCGTCGTGAAGATCGCAACTGCGCACGTCCATGAATCGCATGTCGGCAATGTCGGCCCAGAATTCGGCGAGCACCGTTTCGGCACGCGGCCCCTGCAGGGCGATCAGGGCCCGGTCCGTCAGCATGGTGACGTCGCAAGTATCGCCCAGATGCTTTTGCAGATGCGCGAAATCGGCGTCCTTGCAGGCGGCGTTGACGACAAGGAACAGATGATCACCGCGATTGGTGATCATCAGATCGTCGAGGATGCCGCCGGCGTCGTTGGTGAAAAGCGCATAGCGCTGGCGGCCCTCGGCAATGCCGAGCACATCGACCGGCACGAGCGCCTCCAGCGCGCGGGCCGCGTCGGCATTGTCGCCGGAGCGGGCGCGAATGACGATCTGTCCCATATGCGAGACGTCGAACAGGCCTGCGGCAGTGCGCGTATGAAGGTGTTCCTTCATGACGCCTGCGGGAAACTGCACCGGCATCTCATAGCCCGCATATGGCACCATGCGGGCACCGAGCGAGACATTGAGATCGTACAACGGGGTTTTCTTCAGCTCAGACGTACCGTCCAAAAGGCGCCCTCCAGTCTGTTGGCGTGCGCTTGCACGCCGGCTCATCCTACGGCGCCTGCGCGCCGCTCTTCAGAGCCCCCTCTGTCCCTTCGCCTGAGATTGTTATCCCTTCGGCGGGCGTGTGAACGCCTCTCTCCAGAGTCCTGTCGGCACCTTGCTGGTCCTTTTGCCTGAGAGTTTCCGGGGCGGTTGCTCCTTCGGCACCGGCCATACCCGTTTGGGTGGCCGGTTTCTCCCAGCGAGGTCATGCCACATAAGAGCGTCGGCGCAATTTTGGCAAGAGCGTTGCGTCGCCGCGGAGCAAATATTTGTCGTCCTCGCTCGCGTGGCGGAAACTGGCCCCGAAAAGGGAGCCGCGCTACGTGATGGTTCTCAAATCGCGGACGGCGCGTGGTGCAGGCGGATGGGTCCTGGCAAAAATGTCTGGGCGAAGGGGGGCGGCCCGGGTGTTGCCGCCAAAACAAAACCCGCCGAAAGACATCGGCGGGTTTGTAATGGAGCAAGTCCGGTCTTGGGACCGGTCTGCATCAGTCGCTCGATCAGCGCTTTGAAACGGGTACATAGTCCCGCTTGGGGGCCCCGATATAGAGCTGGCGCGGACGGCCGATGCGCTGTTCCGGATCCTCGATCATCTCGTTCCACTGGGCGATCCAGCCGACGGTGCGGGCCAGTGCGAACAGCACGGTGAACATCGTGGTGGGGAAGCCGAGTGCCTTGAGCGTGATGCCGGAATAGAAATCGATATTCGGGTAGAGCTTCTTTTCGATGAAGTATTCATCGGTGAGCGCGATACGCTCGAGCTCCATCGCGACTTCGAGCATCGGATCGTCCTTGATGCCGAGTTCGCCGAGAACCTCGTGCGTCGTCTTCTGCATGATGCGGGCGCGCGGGTCGTAGTTCTTGTAGACGCGATGGCCGAAGCCCATCAGACGGAACGGATCGTTCTTGTCCTTGGCACGCGCGACGAACTCCGGAATGCGATCGGCCGTGCCGATCTCCGCGAGCATGTTCAGCGCTGCCTCGTTCGCGCCGCCGTGTGCCGGGCCCCAGAGGCAGGCGATGCCGGCTGCGATGCAGGCAAACGGATTGGCGCCCGACGAGCCGGCGAGGCGTACGGTCGAGGTCGACGCGTTCTGCTCGTGGTCGGCGTGCAGGATGAAGATGCGATCCATCGCCCGCGACAGGACCGGATTGACGGTATACTCTTCGCAGGGCACGGCAAAGCACATGCGCAGGAAGTTCGACGCATAGTCGAGGTCGTTCTTCGGGTAAACGAACGGCTGGCCGATGTGATACTTGTAGGCCATCGCCGCGATCGTCGGCATCTTGGCGATCATGCGCAGCGATGCAACCATGCGCTGGTGCGGATCGGTGATGTCGGTGGAGTCGTGGTAGAAGGCCGACAGCGCACCGACACAACCACACATCACCGCCATCGGATGGGCGTCGCGGCGGAAGCCGGTGAAGAAGCGCGACATCTGCTCATGCACCATCGTGTGGTGGGTGACGCGATAGTCGAAGTCGTCCTTCTGCGCCTTGGTCGGCAGTTCGCCGTAGAGAAGCAGGTAGCACACTTCCAGAAAATCGCCGTGCTCCGCCAGTTGCTCGATCGGGTAGCCGCGATGCAGGAGAACGCCCTCATCACCGTCGATGTAGGTGATCTTGGACTCGCACGAGGCCGTCGAGGTGAAGCCCGGGTCATAGGTGAAAGTGCCGGTCTGCTTGTAGAGCGTGCCGATGTCGATCACCGACGGACCGATCGATCCGGATCGCAATGGCAACTCCACTTTCTTGTCACTGACAGTGACTTCCGCGCTCTTTCCCGTCATGAGGATCTCCATCTGCTGGTGTGGCACAGGCAGTGCCTGTCGTGGCCGTGCCGCTTTGCTAGCCCAAAATCGCATCGTCGTGCCCGGCAAGACGAAGGCCGCATTTGTGCAATGCAAAAACAAACATTCCGGCATCGCAATATCTACTCTTCCTCGCCAGTTGCAAGCAACTTATGGGCGAGATTCGAGAATTATGGAGGGTGCATCCTTTCTCGGAAAGCGAGTGCATTGGTGCGGAATTTGCGATTGCAAAACAAAATCTGAAGTTGCATGATGCCGCTGGATATGGCTGGGGCAGGCGCCATGGGGGAGGGAAACGCTACCAAAGTCGCAATCCCGGCCGCCCACGCGGCCCGGAGCCTGCAGAGCCTGCAGACGGCAAGCCAGCCAACCGCAATCACGGGCGGTCGAACGGTCGTTTTCGCGGCGCGTCCGGGCGGTTTAAGGCGCTGGTTCGGCGCCCCCCTGGCGTCGGGATGGGCGGCAGCGTGGCAGTGCGAGCGAGACCACGGCAGCGTCTTCCTGTTCGTTCCCGTCTTTATCGGCGCAGGGGCATGGTGCTGGTACGCGCTCGCCCGTGATCCGCCGCTGGCGCCGCTGCTGATCGGTCTGATCGGCTGCGGGTTCACCGCGGTGGCCCTGCGCTATCGCCAACCCTTGCTGTCCGTTGTCGCGCACGCCGCATTCCTGCTGCTTCTCGGCATGACGCTGTCTGCGTTTGAGAGTTGGCGGGTTTCGACCGTCATGCTCGACCAACCGGTGACGACGACGATCAAGGGACAGGTGCTGTCGAGCGAGGCCGACGATCGCGGTCGCATGCGCTACCGGGTGGCGCTGCTGTCGACCGACGGCCCGACCCTGCGGCGGCCACCTGGCCATATCAGTCTGCTGGCGCGCAGCCCCCACGTGCCGGTGCCGATCGGCAGCGGGATCGTCGGACGTGCGCGGCTGAACCCACCGTCCGGACCGGCGCTGCCGGGTCTCAACGACTTTGCATTCGACGCCTATTTCGCCGGGACAGGCGCCATCGGCTACTTTTACGGCAAACCGACGGCGACGGAGCTGAACCCGTCGGCGCGAGGCGAGACCGTATCCGCGGCAGCAATCCGAATGGTAGCCGAATGGAGGAGTGCCGTCACGCAACACATCCGCGGCCGCATCGGCGGCGATGCCGGCGCCATTTCCGCCGCCCTGATCACGGCAGAACAGCGCGGCATCAGCCCGGAAACGGTGGAGGCTTTGCGGCAATCGGGCCTCGCTCACGTTCTGGCGATTTCAGGGCTCAACATGGCCCTTGCGGCGGGCACCTTTCTGGTCGGCGCCCGTCTGCTGCTGGCACTGGTCCCGGGGGCAGCCGAGCAGTTCCCGGTGAAGAAGATCGCAGCCGTCGGCGGATTGATCACGGTCACGCTCTACATCATGATTTCCGGCGGCGCGGTTTCGGCAATCCGCTCGTGGCTCATGATCGTCGTCATGCTGTTCGCTGTCTTATTCGACCGCACCGCCATCAGCCTGCGCAACGTTGCGCTCTCGGCCTTGATCATTCTGGCAGTGACCCCGTCGGCGGTCACCGGTCCCGGCTTCCAGATGTCCTACGCGGCAACCCTGGGCCTCGTCGCGGGCTATGGTGCCTGGCGCGACTGGTCCGCGCGACGCCCGCGGTGGATCGGTGACCGGTCACGGGTCCTGTCGGTTGCATCCGCGCTTGTCGGTGGAATTCTGCTGTCGTCTCTGATCGGCGGGGTCGCGACGCTCGTCTATTCCATCGGGCACTTCCATCGAATCCCGGCCTATGGCCTCGCCGGAAACCTTCTTGCGATGCCGATCATATCGTTCCTCGTCATGCCGATGGCCGTCATCGCCATGCTGCTCATGCCGTTCGGACTGGACGGCATCCCGCTCGCGATCATGGGACGGGGCGTCGACTGGATCATCGCGATGGCCAATTGGGTTGCCGGCTGGGGCGGAGAGGTGGTCACCGGCCGATTGCCGCCGCTGGCTTTCACGCTTGTCGCGGCTGGAGGCGGGCTGGTCTGCCTGTTTCGCACCCGTTTCGCAACCATCGGTCTCTTACCACTCGTCTTCGGCGTGGCTGTCGTCGCCGTCCGCCCCTCGGATGTGCCGCCCGAGGTTCTCGTGTCGAAGGACGGCCGGCTCGTGGCGCTCGTCATGCCCGGAGAAGCCGCCACGAACCGGTCGCGGCCGCCCGATTTCATCTACGATCAATGGCGTCGTGCCCTTCGCCTTGGTACCCATCGATCGCCAATGTTCCTCACCGATGGCGATGCCGCGCAATGGCGGACGGCGACTGGAAGTGGCGCGGGCACCCATCGCTCGGAGGGCCTGGTTGGCCTGGCAGTGCCGAAAGTCCGTCCGCAAGGACGGCAGCGCCGAGGCATGGATAGGGAGGTGGCGCCTGATCCTGTTGCGATCGCGCGGGCACGGGACGACATGGATTCTGCGTTCGCCGTAGCCGCCAACGACAAGCGGTTCGTTTGCCGCCGCAAGGAGTGGTGTGCCGGCACCGCGCCGTCCGGTTGGCGTGTCCTCGTGCTCGAGGATCCGGCCCTTCTCGGGGCCGCCTGCGACCGTGCCGATCTCGTGGTCATATCACGCTACATTCGGATGGAAACCTGCCGTTCCGGCGCGAAACTCGTTTCGGCACGCAGCCTGCGTCGCACCGGGGCCCTCGAGATAACACCGCGGCCTGCCGATCGGCCTGCCGATTGGACCGGCCGATTACGCTACAGCGTTCGCAACGCCGTCACGACGCATCACCGCCCCTGGAGCCGACACCGCCTGTACGACTGGCGGACGAACACCTTCTTCGATTCAGAAAATGCAGTCAGTGATAACGGCGAATGAGGCCGACGAGCTTGCCCTGAATTTTCACTCGGTCGGGGCCGAAGATGCGGGTCTCGTAGGCGGGATTGGCGGCTTCCAAAGCAATGGAGGCGCCCTTGCGGCGGAAGCGCTTCAGTGTCGCCTCCTCGTCGTCGACGAGGGCCACGACGATCTCTCCCGGGTTGGCGGAGTTCGTGTTGCGGATGATGACGGTATCTCCATCCAGGATCCCGGCCTCGATCATCGAGTCGCCCTTGACTTCCAGCGCATAGTGCTCACCAGCACCGAGCATCTCCATTGGAACGGAGATGTCATGGGTGTTGTTCTGGATTGCCGAGATCGGCACGCCGGCGGCGATGCGCCCCATGACCGGAACCGAAACCGACCCATCCGCCACGGCGGCGGCCGGCCTGGCCGGGGAGGGCGCTGGCATTGGCTTGCCAAGGCTTCCTTCGATCACCGATGGCGAAAAACCGCGCCGCGCCTTCAGGCTGGGCGAATAGGCTTCGGGCAGCTTGATCACCTCGAGTGCGCGTGCCCGATTGGGCAACCGACGGATGAAGCCGCGCTCCTCGAGCGCGGTAATCAGCCGGTGAATGCCCGATTTCGAGGCGAGGTCGAGGGCATCCTTCATCTCATCGAATGACGGCGGAATGCCGGTCTCCTTCATCCGCTCGTGGATGAACAGCAGCAGTTCCTGTTGTTTGCGGGTCAGCATGGCTCGTCACCCAGAATCGTGAAACAAATCCAGAACGGACACTATCTGTTCCACATGTGTTCCGCAAGGGGCAAATTTCAATCAAAGGTACAGCGGCTCGTGTGAGACTGTCGGCCGCGAGGCCGGCGGCAGCTTCCATGGTCGGGAAAAAGGCCCTATCGGGGACGAGGGGCCTTCTTCCCGGTTCAACTGCGACACGGTTTGCGCGCCGATTAGGGGCAGGCGGCGATGTAGCGACGCCCGTAGCGATCGCGGTAGTAACACCGACCGGGCTGTCCGGCCACGTTGCCGATGACGGCGCCGGAAACGCCGCCGATCGCGGCCCCGACGGCTGCGCCCCGAACGTCATTGGTGATGGCGCCGCCGATCACTGCACCGGTGGCTGCGCCGATGCCGGCCCCCCTCTCGGTTGGCGTGCAGCCGACCGCTGCGAGCCCGGCCAGAACGAGTATTAGGGAAATCTTGGTCATCTCCATTCCTTCCTGTCTCGTTGATTTTCTTGCCTGTCGATATCTTGTCCACCCCAACCAGCCGTCAAGTGTAATCCGGTTTTTCGTCCAGGTACAACCGGTCGTGGCGCATGCGCGTTCGGGCGAATGTTGCGATCGGACAGATACGATCATGCCGGTAGCGCCTTCAAGGCGGTCGGGGATCGGTCAGATCGGGTGACACGCTAGTGCGCGCTATAGGCACCATCCACGAGATGGTAGCTGCCCGTGATGAAGCTCGCCTCGTCCGAGAGCAGGAAACAGACGAGTGCTGCGACTTCTTCCGGTCGTCCCCGTCGCCCCATCGGCTGCAGCGACTCCATCCGACGGCTGCTCGCCAGTTGCGGATGCTCCGCCAGGAGCGGGGTATCGATCCAGCCGGGACCGACGGCGTTGATGCGGATCCCGAACTTGGCATATTCGATCGCCGCGACCTTGGTCAGTCCCGTGACACCGTGCTTTGCCGCCGTATAGGCCACAGTAAAGGGCAGACCGACGCAACCGAGCACGGAGGAAACGTTGACGATCGCGCCACCGCCCGACGCCATCATGGCGGAAATCTGATGCTTCATGCCGTAGAAGACCCCGTTCAGATTGACGTCCATCACCTTCTGCCAATCGTCGATGGGATAATCCCCACTGGGAAGCCGCGGTCCGTGAATACCGGCATTGTTCACCGCCAGATGCAAGCCGCCGCATCTTTCCACCGTGGTTTCGACCAGCATCCCGACCGCTTCGGCGTCGGTGACGTCCACCGCGACCGCATGGGCCTTGTCTCCATGCGCCCGACGGATCTCGGCGGCAACGCCCTGCGCGGCGTCATGGTCGACGTCGGCGAGGACAACCTCGGCGCCGCCGGCGGCCAGGCGCCGCGATATGGCGGCACCGATTCCCGAGCCAGCACCCGTCACGATCGCGACTTTTCCATCTAAGGCAAACGCCATCGCGTCCCATCCCTGTTTGACTGCCATGGCCAGTCGAGCAGAGGCCGCCCTTCGACGCAAGGGGATTCATCGGAAGCAGAACCGGCATGGTTGGCCGGCACTCTTTTTCTCCCTGGCTTCAATCAAAGGGAGAGACTTGGCCGAAGCGCGCCGCAATGGTATCCATAAAAAAGCAGGGGTTCGTCTGATCGCTAGCAGGTGCAAATGGACAGGAACTTCATGACGCGTCGGGGATTGGTGTTCCTGGGGCTGGGCCTGCTGGCCTCTGGATGCAGTTCGACCTTCGGATCGACGGGATACCCCTCCATGTCGACCTATCGCGTTGCCTCCCAATACCGCCGTCGTCAGGTCGCGTATGAGGGCAACGAGCCGCCCGGAACGATCGTCGTCAACACCTCGGAACGTTATCTCTACCTCGTCGAGGGCGGTGGGCAGGCGATACGTTATGGGGTCGCCGTGGGCGAGGAGGGGCTGACATTCAGGGGAGAGGCGACCGTCGGCCGCAAGGCGGAATGGCCCTCGTGGAGGCCGACGGACGACATGATTCGGCGTAAACCGCGGCTGGCGCAGTATGCGGGCGGCGTGGAGGGCGGTCCGCATAACCCGCTTGGGGCGGCCGCGCTCTATCTCTACCAGGGCAATCAGGACACCATGTACCGGCTGCATGGGACGAATGAACCGTGGTCGATCGGGCATGCGGTCTCAAATGGATGCGTGCGCTTGACGAACGAGGACATCATCGATCTCTACAGCCGCGCACCCGTGGGAACGCGCGTGAAGGTCATTTGACAATACATCCGGGAGGATTTGGCCAAAGGTCCATGTGTTTCCTGCCTTTGCGGCTATAAAAATCAAACCTTCCGCCAGTTTTGCGCGGCGGTTATTTCGAATGGCCGCCGTCAAGCATGCACATACGAGGCCCTTGTTCATTGAGGACACGGTCTACTGAACAACCGGAAGCGACGGTCCTTTCGCCAAGAGCCGTCGCTGGAAGCGGCATCGTACCCTGCAAGCGCGCGCAGGATAATCGACGATCACGGCTTGAAACAATTCGTTGATAAATCTGATCTTGCCAGCTCTTTGCAGTGATTAACTTTGTGTCGCTTCCGCACTATGCCTTTGTTGCTTTTGCGGTTATTAGTAGTAGCGTTGCCTTCGAAAACCTATTCCGTTCCAAGGAAAGGACATGTTGATGAGCAGACTTCTGATCGTGACAGTAGCAGTACTTTCCGTAGTCAGTCTGAGTGCCTGCGGCACAGTCGGCAAAGGCAAGGGCAAAGCCCCGCCACCAGTCGAGCAGCCGGCACCCGTATATAAGTGACAACCAGCTTAAAAAGGGGAAGTGCCTGGTGGCACTTCCCCTTTCTGCGCGCTCTCTCCAGCAGTGAATCCAGCGGCTGTTGCCGATAGCAGGCGAGGGTGCTTTCCAGCCAAAATTGGGCTACCCTGACCGCGGCACCGGTAAATGGAGCGTGTTCTATGACGCTGGGAAAGAGCCATGCATCGCTTATAGTCGCCCTTGCGCTTGGACTTGCGTCCTGCCAGTCCGAGGACAAGCCCCCCCAGCCGCGCTACGTGTCTGACTATCGCGGCTATACCGGTGCTGCAGATGGGGTGACGCAGCGCAGCCAGAAGCTTTATTTTATCGAGTTCCGCTCACGCTACGCGCTCAGCTATGGCCATACCTACGTGGTCTTCGGGCGCACCGACAAATCCGGCAGGATGATCAATCCCGAGGTCGCTGGCCTCGCGCCGGCCTCTACGGATGCGGCGCCCTATGTGCTTGGCCATTTTATACCGGTCCCGGCCGAGACCGGAGCGAGCGATGGCGACCTCGAAGAGGAATATCGTTCCGCAAGCTGGCGCGTCATGCTGACCGAGGCCGAATACCAGAAGACCGTTGCGTTCATTCGGCAACTGCAGGCCAAGTCCAAGTTCTGGCAGGCGACCGTCAACAACTGCAACGCCTGGACCGGGGAGATCGCAAAGTTCATGGGCTTCAAGACGCCGCCCATCTGGCTCAGGCCGCAGCAGTACATCACGCAGCTTCGCGAGATGAATGTCGGCTGAAGAGCGCTGCCGCGTTTGGCGTTGGAACGTGCAATCAAGCCGATGCGGGGATCGTTTCGTTTCCGCCTCCATCGCCGCGTCTGCAGGTATTCGTTTTGGACCATGCACTTTCCGGCTTGTCAGAGACAAAATCCGCTGTGCAGTATGAGCAAAATCGAGCAGGCTCTGAATCTAAATGAATCTATCCGCTGCCGCAGTCGGTCAAATACTATGGGTGCTCGGCGTTATTGCCTGGTACGTGATCCGCTACCCCTTCGAACGCCGCGCCAAGCGCGTCCGGATCGTCACGAATCGGCGTTCGTTCGTTGACATGGTCGGTCTGGTGGCGGCCACGCTGGGGCTCGCGGTCGTGCCCGGTATCTACGTCGCCACCGGCTTTCCCGAGGCGGCGGATTACCCCGCCCGCATGTGGGCCATCGCCATCGGGGCGGTTTCGTTCTTTTCTGCGATGTGGCTCTTTCGCCGGACACACAAGGAACTCGGCAAGAACTGGTCGATCAGCCTGGAGATTCGCGACAAGCATCAACTGGTCAGCGGCGGGCCATACGCGCTGGTTCGCCACCCCATGTACACCTCGTTCTTGCTGATGGCGCTCGGCCAGGCTTTCCTGCTGTCGAACTGGGTCGTCGCACTGGCCGGCTTTGTCGGATTTGCGCTGCTCTTTTTCCTCAGGGTCGACAAGGAGGAGCGCATGATGCTGGACAGTTTCGGGGGCAGCTATCGCGACTACATGGATCGGACCAAGAGACTGATCCCCTACATTTATTAGAGGTGCATGATGCGCGGCCGCGCTTTGAAGATTTCGGCACCGCGACGCCTCGTCGGCGACCTCATGCGGTTTTCGATCGGCATTCCGCGCGTTACGGTGCAGCGGCAAATGAACCTGGGCGCGCTTGTTAGCGCAAGGGCGGCGCAGCCGCAGCGACCGTCATGGACCGTGCTGTTCCTGAAAGGGTACGGGCTGCTTTCGCAGGAAACGCCGGAACTGCGCCGTGCCTATGTCAAGCTCCCGAACCCGCATTTCTACGAGTACCCCGTCAGTGTCGCCTCCGTCGCGCATGAGCGCGAGCATGAGGGGGAGCGAATCGTCCTTTTGGGGACCATCAGGGCACCCGAGCGCCGCAGCATATCCGACCTCCAGGCGATGATCAGTGCCGCGCGCTCGCGCCCGGTCCACGAGATCAAGGAGTTCCGGCGCGCGCTGAGGCTCGCGCGGTTGCCGGGACCGGTCAGATGGCTGCTGATGTGGCTGGGACTGAACATTGCCCGGCAGCGCGGCCGCCATTTCGGCACGTTCCAGTTCTCCGTCTATTCCGGCCTCGGCGCGGAATCGTTCAACCCGCTGACGCCGCTGACCACCCTGCTCAACTATGGCCCGATTGCCGAAGACGGCACGGTCAATGTCCGCATCCTCTACGACCACCGGGTCATGGACGGGGCGAATGTCGCGCGGGCGCTGGAGCGCTTCGAGGAGATATTGAACGGTGAGGTCGCCATGGAAGTGAACGGCCTTGCCCAGGACGGGGCGAGGCCGGTGCAGCCAGCGAGGACGGCCGGATGAGCCTCGGTTCCGAGTTGCGGCCGGCGGTCGTCGTTGTCGGGGGCTCCCGTGGCATCGGCAAGGCGATCGCGACCGTCGCCGCGCGGCAGGGCGGCCCCGTCGTGCTCGTCGCGCGCTCGCACGACAGCTTGCTGGCAGCCGCAACCGAAGTGCAGGAGGCCGGCGGCGAAGCCTTCACGCTGGACCTCGATCTGTTTTCGGCCGGGGCGTCGCTGCGTCTCGAGGCGTTCCTCCAAGAGAATCGTCTGTATTGCGACGTTCTCGTCAATAGCGCCGGCTATGGCCTGCGCGGCGCCGCGACAACCCTGCCGATCGGCGAGCAACTGGGGATCATCGATGTCAATGTGCGGGCGCTGAGCGAGCTGACGCTTCGTTTCCTGCCGGGCATGCTCGCGCGCCGGCGTGGAGGGGTGCTCAACCTCGGTTCCATTGCCGGTTTTACCCCCGGGCCCAACATGGCGCTCTATTATGCCAGCAAGAGCTTCGTGCGCTCGTTCTCCGACGCCCTGCACGAAGAGTTGCGCCACGCCGGCGTTACGGTGACCTGTGTGGCGCCGGGACCGGTGGAGACGGAATTTCTCGACCGGTCCGGGGCCGGCCGGGCAATGTTGTTCAAGGTTCTGCCGAGAGCGGATGCCGTCGATGTGGCCGAAAGCGCCTGGCGTGGCTTCAAGGCCGGCCGCCGGCTGGTGGTGCCGGGTGTATCCGCGAAACTGACGGCTTTCGTGGCATCGATTCTGCCGACCGCGGTCTTGCTGCCGCTGATCGGCCGGCTGCAGCGTCGCGGCAACGACCCCTGCCCATGCGGATCGGGCGCAAAGTACAAGAACTGCTGCGGCAAAGGCTGGCTGAGCCGGATCGCCCCCGGTGGCTGAGGCGCCTCATTCAGCGACACCCGCCGCAGGCAAATTCACCGCAGGCGCATCCGGACAGGGTGGCAGCGGCCCGAACGGCCTACATGCAAGTGGATCCCGGCCTGTGGCTGTCCTGTGCGCCAGGCGCGGGCGCCGTGGGCCAGCAGCATGCCGACCAGGTCCTTGGTCTTGTTGCGTGAGCGCGCCAGACCGATATCGGCGATCCGAAGCGCTGCCTCGTGGAGAGGGTGAAGACCGTTCCTGTTGCCGCGCTTGCCACCAGATCCGGGCGGGGAGCCAATCACATTCTCGTTCATCGCCATAACGTGCCTCGTACGCAATACTCTATCGAGGACGGCGGACGCCGAAAGTCAGCGTCCCCGGCCTTGCCGCCGCCACCGGTAATCTGACCCATCCGGTGGCTGTCGCGGTTAGGCTGATATCTTTGCCGCACTGGCGCATGAAAAAGCGTCCCGCGCAGCCACGCTCGTCACTGCTGGCTTGCCCAGCAGGCAATACCTTTCTTCTTCAGGACCTTGCAGGCGTTCACGGCGCTGTCCTGGCCGGAAAAGCCGCCAAAACGGGCGCGGTAGAGCTGTTCGTTGCCGTTGCCGAAGGCGACGGTGAACGGTTGGGCGCCACGCAACGCCTTGCCGCCGCGGTCCTGCGCCTTTTCGAGGAGTGCCTGTGCCTGATCGCGATCCGGAGTCGCGCCGATCTGAATGACCCAGCCGGAGGGAATGGATCGGTCTTTCGAAGCGGCAGTAGACGAGGTGGTCAGGGCGTCGACGGCAGGATCGACGTCCCCTTCCTCCACCACCGTTTCCGCTGGGGCAGCCGCTGGCACGGCGACGTTGCGCTGGACCCGAAGGGTGGCCGCGAGCGCGTCCTTGCCGACGACGCGGGCTGCGTTCGCGTCGGTGGTCGCGGCATAGGCCATCTCGATACGCGATTCTTCGTAGCGATACGTCGGTACCGGCCCGTTCTCAGGCAGTTCGACGTTTCTTGCGGTTTCACCGCCGGCTGCGGATGCTGATACGCTGTTTGCCGCCGCATTTGCCGTGAGCGTCGGGGCGTCGGCGGTTTCGGCGATCAGGTTGCCGCCGCCGCGCCGGGATGCTGCCGGCATGTAGCGGGCGATGAGTTGCTTCATCTGCTGGTCGCGAGAGGCGCCGGTGCGCCCGCCGAGTACGACGGCGACGACGCTGCGGCCGTCCGCCTGGGCGGAGGTGACCAGGTTGAAGCCGGACGCACGTGTATAACCGGTCTTGATGCCATCGACCCCACGGACAACCCCGAGAAGCCGATTGTGGTTACCGATCGTCGCCTTGCCGTAGCGAAAGCTGCGGGTGCTGAAATAGTCGTAGTACTGCGGAAAATGTTGACGGAGCGCCAGCCCGAGGCGCGCCTGGTCGCGGGCCGTCGTGACCTGCGCGGTGTTCGGCAACCCGTGCGCGTTGCGATAGACGGTCCGGGTCATGCCGAGCGCGCGAGCCTTCTGCGTCATCAGGCGGGCGAAGCGCTCTTCGGAGCCGCCGAGGAACTCGCCAAGGGCCGTCGCGACGTCGTTGGCCGAACGCGTGACCAGCGCCATGATCGCCTGCTCTACCGTCAGCTTGCTGCCGGGGCGCACCCCGAGCTTGGATGGAGGCTCCTGGGCCGCATTCTTTGAAACCGGAACGAGCGTGTCCTTGCGGATCTTGCCGGCCTCTAGAGCCTCAAAGGTCAGGTAGATTGTCATCATCTTGGTGAGCGAGGCCGGATAGCGCTGTTCATCCGGCGCTTCGCTGTAGAGCACCTTGCCCGTTTTCGCGTCGATCACGATTCCGGCATATTTCGGGTTCGCCTGCGCAGTGCCGGCAGATGCGGCCACGGCCACGGCCAGACCGCCAGCCACGAGGAGAGCCTTGGCCGTGGCGGCTGCGATCCCGGTCGCGCGTGAAAAGATGACAGAGGATAGGGAACGGAACACGCTGTTACTCTTCAAGTCTCGGATTGCTGGGCCGGCCGGATGCGGATCGCGGACGGCGATTGGAGAGAGACTATCGGGGCAGGGTTACCAATCGGTTTATGATGAATCATTCGTTGCGCGGAGGTGTCGGTTTTTATCGATGACTCTTGCCGGGGAGCTGGCGATCCGCGAGTGCGGCTTGGGCGAAGTTTCGGATGGCATGCTCCATCGCCTGCCACTGCGGCAAAAGTCTGCTCGAAAACCGATAAAGCAGCGACAGATCGTCGCCGATGTGGATGTCCCTCTGGCAGTCCGCGCTGGTGGACGGCTGTCCCGTTTCGGGCAGGACGCAACGCACGGCGTAGGTTGCCCCGCCCGGCAACGCTCCCAGCAGCATGACCTCGTCGGCATAGCCGGAGTCCTGTTTCAGACGGCGCAGAGTGAGCCCGCCAGGGCCGGTTTCCGGGTCGCCCTGGAACAGGTGCGAGTAAATCGGATCGACCCGTCCGGACATGTCGCGGGACATGGTGCTTTGGGAAAGTTGGATGAACACAAGGCTCTCCGGTCGGCCGACATCGTTGAAGCGCAGCCGGTTTGCGTTCGAGTAGCCCTCCATTTCCGGCCAGGTCAGGTAAAGATCGATGCGGTCCGCCCGCCCGCTATGGCGTTGTTCCTCAAAGCGGATGGCGTTTGCGGGCAGTCGAAGGCGGTCCTGGCCGATCAGGACATCGTGCATCTCGCGGCTTTCGGTGTGGCCCGCCAGGGCGATGTGCTCGCCAAGGGTGCGGCCACCAAGGCTGATGGCAGCCGTCAGGGCTGCGAGCGCGGCAGTGCCGATGGTGAGCCGCTTCAGGAAGCGTGCCGAGAACAGTGCGGCTTCATCGGGTTTGCGGACATGGGATCTGGCGTGCATGGTTCCCCCGTAACGGCCTCGCAGGCCCCGCTCTCGGTATGGGGGAAGGGGCTGGCGCAAAGCTTGCTCGATGGCGGGGAGCTTTACTGATCGTGGTTAACAATCGGTAATCGCGCGGGTCTGTTGAAGCCGGCCGGCGGGTAAAAAGCCAAAGATCTGGGCAGTCGAAAAAAAAGCGGCCGGCTCGGGGACAGGTGAGCCGGCCGCCGCAGGCGGGCCGCAGTCGGGACGAAGATTGGAGAATGACCGGGCCTTTTGTGTTGATGTGGGGCAGCGTCTCGGATGTTGCCCCCGCGAAGTTGTGGGCAGATGTCAGGCTGTCAGCGGGCTATGGCCGGACGCTGCCGACCGCGGTGGCGCGTCCGTCCTCGAGCTTGACCCACTTGCCGGCGTTGCGCTCGGACTGGCGCTTGAGGAAGCGGTATTCGGTCTCTGACCAGAGCAAGACCTTGTCGCGCATGTTGTCGAGAACGAAGTCGCCACGATCCGTGCGGACGGTGAGGACCGCATGGCCCTCGCCGTTGGGCTGCAGGACGACCGTAATCAGCAGGTCGGACGGGGAAATGCCGGCTTCGATCAACAGCCTGCGCTTCAGCAGGACGTAATCTTCGCAGTCGCCGGCGACGCCCGGATAGGTCCAGCGCTCTTCGACGCCATAGATCTCGTCATCGGTGAGCGGCTCCACCGCGCTGTTGACGGTGTAGTTGATTTCCAGGATTTGCTTCCAGTTCGTTTCGTTCAGTTCAAGCGGATCGCCGGCGGAATTGGCTCCGCACTCGTCGGCATACTGCTTGCAGAATTCGTAGTGCCCGATCGGCTGGTTGGTTGGGCCGGTTATCGTCATGCGGGCTGGAAGCGCCTGGGCAGCCGAGCTGAATACGAGCGAAGCGATAACCCCGAATATCCCTGTCCAAGTTGCTTTTTTTGTCATGGTCCTGTCCCTGTGTTGGTAGGGACAATGACAGGTATTTTTTTATCTCACGCGAAGTTGCGAAGTATAATTAAGTGCAAAGTTTCGATGACTTAGAATAAAGTAAGAATAAAATTCAAGTCAACTTAGATTTTAAATTGACTAAAATTGTAACGATCATATGTGCCGGCCGAGGCGCGGTTGCTCGTTTGTCGCGAGCTGTAACCTGCTGAAATCGCTTGTTTTGTAATCAGTTTCGCGCTTGCGCGTTGCCGATTTCCGTTGGCCGGCGCGAGCGATCGGTGTTCGGGAAAGGGCTTTCGGTCGGCCGCAGTCGTCGGGAGTGATGCGTCAATCCGTGCGACAACCGGCCGCCGCCGACCCCGCGGAAAAAAAGACGCGGCATGCAGGAAAAAGAAAAAGGGGGCGTAAGCCCCCGGGATGCAGGTCGCCGAGGCGGCGCCCGCTTACAGGAATTCGGTGAGCGCTTCCTTCGGCTGCACGCTGGAGAACTCGATCGCAACGCCTTCCTGGAAGTGGCGAACGACGCGACCGCGCATGTTGCCGAGTTGGACCGGTGTGCCGACAGCCGGCCGAACCTCGATATCGACGGCAGCACCCGACAGTGACAGGTCGATGATGCGGCACGGATAGTGGCGGCCGTCGTCGAGCGCCAGTTCGGTTCGGGCGTTGCGCGGCGTCAAGCGATCGTGTTGCCGGTCCTCGGGAAGGCCCAGCTCGTGCTTGTTCGCGATCCAGGTCAATTGTGCCGCCAGCTTCTCCCGCTTGCGGTCGGTCGCATTGACTGTGATGACAAAGCCGTCATCGGTCAGTCGCTCGACCGTTCCTTCGATGCGGCCGAGGTGGTCCACATAGGCGATGATGCGCTCGCCGGCGCGCGGGCGGGCGTGACAGGCGAAGAAGACATCGCCCGGCGACATATGGAGCGCAACGCAGTCGAACTCCTCATGGTTGGGCAGCATGAGGCGCCCCGGCAGATTGACCGAAACGCGCTGGAAGCTCCGCTGTTCGGAATGCGGTCGGTGGGCTGTCGGCGATGCTTGCTGGAACGAGTACATGGGCAGACAGGGCCTGATGGAATTCTCTTTCCAACTTGTAACCTTTCGAGGTTAACAGTTCGTCATCGCGGTTCGTATCGGCCTTTCGCCATCCGGTGGCTGGCCGAGGCTATCTGCCGCCGTCGAAGACCCGCAGATGCAGGACGCGGCGCACGACCTGACCGAAGTCGTGCTTGCTGACGGCCATCGATGATCGGGGCAGGGGAATTGGCGGGCGGGCCTGCAGAAAGGCGTTCTGCCGCTCGTGATCCATGATGGCGACCGTGTCGATCGTCATGTAGCGCAATGGTACATCGAGTGGCCGGATGGGACTGATCGGACACAGTGCGCCGAAGATGCGATCCGCTTGCGCCGATTGCGAGGTCATCGGCAGGAGCAGGATCTCGATTCCGGCGGGTTCGGCGGAGCGCCCATAGGCACTCGCCGCAAGAATAGCCGGTGTGCGCCGAGTGAGGATGTTGGCACAGATTCGCGAGACTTGCGCGCGGACATCCGGTGCGAACAGCCGCGGAAAGCCGGTGGTGCGAAGCTCGCGGCCGAACAGGGTGCACACGCGGGTGCCCGCAAGCCGGAAGATGGGGCCGGGTGCGTCAGACCGTTCGAGGATGAAAAGATCGGGGAGAATTTGGCGAAGATCGGCGGGCTCGATGTCGCGCCGATCGGGAACGTCCCGGCCTGCGCGAACCCGGGACCAGTAGTCGTAGACCGTTTGTGCTGTCGTCGTCTGCATCGCATTTCCATTCGCGGTGTGCCGATACGGCACGTCATGTGCCGACAATTTCCGCCTGAACGATGCGATGCGAAGAGCGTGCCAACCGGGGTGTTAAGGTTAACCATTGGTTTCGATTGTGCGTGGCGGCGGGCCATGGCACACCGTCATCATCACGAAGGGAAGCCTTCAGCACAATTGTCGGGCCGGGGTTTTGGGGGCTCGGGGCCGTACGGCGAAAGCTGTACGGCCCGTCTTTTATCTGTATAAACGCCGCAGTGCTCACCTCCCGGGACGCGGCGGATACGATGGATAGTGACAGCAAGGACGTTTTGCCCGGAGGGGCCCGGAAGCGGGAACCTGCATTCAATCTGCCGGCAAGCCTGGTGGTGGCGCTGTCGATCCTCACGTTCATCCATGCGGTCCGTGCGTATCTGCTTTCACCCGGAGCGGACGAGTGGGTGCTGCGGATGTTTGCATTCATCTCTCCGACCTTTGCGCCACAATTCCTGGCGCCAGACCGGGCCTGGGCGTGGACAACGGTGACCTATTCGTTCCTGCACGGCAGTTGGGAGCACCTGCTGTTCAACGGGTTCTGGATGGTGGCGTTCGGCGCACCCGTTGTCCGCCGCATCGGCACGTGGCGCTTCATCCTGTTCTGGTTTCTTTCGGCCGTTGCTGCTGCCGCACTGCATTGGATGATGTACGCTGGCGAATTGTTTGTCCTGATCGGCGCATCAGGCGTCGTTTCCGGCCTGATGGGCGCGGCCGCGCGCTTCGTCTTTTCGCCAAGCGGTCGCATCAGCCGCCAGTTCGCCCACCGCAACCGCCTGCTGTCCGTGCGCGAATGCCTGTCGAATCGTTCGGTCCTGGTCTTTTCGGCCATCTGGTTTCTGACCAATTTCGCAATCGGATTCGGGCAGTTCTTCGGCGGCACCGACGGCGCAACCGTCGCCTGGGAAGCGCATATCGGCGGTTTCCTGTTCGGCTTCTTCTGCTTTCCGCTATTCGACGGTCTGCGCACCGAAGGTGAGGCGCCGCGCCGTTCGAGCTAAAGGGCCGGTCGATTGGCGGACTTGCATTCGGTGGTCTCGTAGCGCACCATGACCGGGTGTTCGGCTTGCACGGCACACGAGGAGGGTCGGTTTTGGTGACCTTCTGCTGCCAGGGTGATCCTGTCGGGTTTCCTGCCGCTCTGCATCATGTTGCACAGGAGGAAGGCATGTATGTAAAGTCCATCCTTGACGAAAAGGGCCGCAATGTCGTTACCGCCGGTCCGCAACTTACAGTTCGTCAAGCTGCCGTCTATCTGCGAGACAATCACATCGGAGCCATCGTTATCGTCGACCGAAATGATCGGATCGCGGGCATCCTGACGGAGCGCGACATCGTCGCCGCAGTCGCCAAGAGCGGGGCCGATTGTCTGGACAGGCCGATTTCCTCGGTGATGTGGGCTAACGTCCATCGGTGCGGAGAGACCGCTACGGTGGAAGAGATCATGGAGATGATGAGCAAACTGCGGGCACGGCATATCCCGGTGGAGAAAGACGGCCGCCTCGTGGGGATCATCTCGATCGGCGACGTCGTCAAGGCCCATATTCGCTCGATCGAACGGGAAGCGGAAGAAATCAAGGCCTACATTTCCCGCTGAGTGCACGGAAACGATCACGTCCGGCGAGCCCGTTAGGGCGCTGGCGGTGTCTGGCGCCGCGACGCAACCAGCGTGCGGACGGCTACCGTATCAGCGCTTCCTGCATGCGCTTGATCTCGGCGATCTTCGACTTGGTTTCCACATAGCCGCGGTCGATCGCTTCTCCCGCGCGGTGGAATTCGGACAGGCCGATGTCGCTCAGGCGCGGATGCAGGGCCAGATCGGGCGGATCGCCGGCCAGCCGCGCACGGGCGATGCGGTCCTGGATGATGTTGAACGATTGCACCATCACGCTGGTCAGACCAAGCCGTACCGCACCGCTCTCCTGTCGTGCGGCAGTGTCCATCGGCTGCGCGCTCGCGATATGCTTGATGACCGCGGAGCGACCGTAGAGATCGTAGTTCAGGTTCACGGCCACGACGAGCGGCTGTTCATAGGCCCGGCAGACGGAGACGGGCACCGGGTTGACGAGCGCCCCGTCGACCAGCGTGCGCCCGTTGCACTGGATTGGCTCGAAAATCCCGGGCAGGGCGTAGGACGCCCGGATCGCGGTGATGAGGGAGCCGCCACCGATCCAGACCTCGTGGCCGCTGTTGATCTCGGTCGCCACCGCGACAAACGGCCGGCCGAGGGACTCGATCGAGAGATTTTCCAGATGTTCCTGCATGCGCCGCGTCAGGCGCATGCCGCCGAACAGGCCGCTGCCGCGGATCGTGAAATCGAGCAGGCTGGCAAGCCGGCGCATGGTGAGCGAACGGGCGAAGCTTTCCAGTTCGTCGAGCTTGCCGGCCAGATAGCATCCGCCGACCAGGGCGCCGATCGAGGTTCCGGCGATCATGCTGACTTCGATCTGCTCCTCATCGAGCGCGCGCAGCACGCCGATATGCGCCCACCCACGCGCCGCACCGCCACCGAGCGCCAGGGCGATCCGTGCGCGGCTGTCGACGGTTGGGGCAGGGGGAGGCAGGCTGTTGACGGACGGATCACCCGGATCAGACGTACCCGCCGTGCTTCGGCTGAAACTCCAGTTCAACATGATGACGGGCCTCCGATGTGGAGAAGGCTTGACACGCGCATGAGTTCCCCAGCCGCCTCCGCTCTTTCTGAAGAATAATGCAAACAAGGCGTGCTGGCACTGGTCTCGGGATCAGCCCAATCTGCCTCGTTGAGGCGATAGTGTTGGCTTTGGCTCATCAATAAGGTGTAGTCAGGGCAGGCGGGCAATAGCCCGCAGGAAAAGATCGAATTGGGCCAACAGGGACATGTCTGCGCGTGGTGATGAGAATCTGCTGCCATGGCTGTCTTCCGTCCAGCGCGTTGCCGGAGGCCGAAATCGGCTCACATGCATCGCGCAGCTTGATTGCGTCCGCGCCGCTGGCGCGTCGGAGACATTACGAACCCAATCCATTGCCAATTGATGAACTGTCCGGAGTCCGAACCCGATTGCCCGTTGGCGCTATGCCTTGCCGTAGACATCGTTCGGATCGAACTGGATGCGATCGTCGGCCACGGTCAGCCGTGCTTCGTCGCCATTGCGGCTGACGGTGCGATAGAAGCACGAGCGGCGGCCGGTGTGGCAGGTGGCGTCGTGCCCGGCCACGGAGACCTTTAGCCAAACCGCATCCTGGTCACAGTCCGTGCGCAGTTCGACGACCGTCTGCAGGTTTCCGGACGTTTCGCCCTTCTTCCACAGCGCCCTGCGCGAACGGCTCCAGTAGTGGGCGATGCCGGTCTCGATCGTCAGCGCCAGCGCCTCGGCATTCATGTGGGCGACCATCAGGAGTTCGCCATCGCGGGCGTCGGTGACGACGGCCGTGACAAGACCATGCTCGTCGAAGCGCGGCGTAAAGGCCCCGCCGGTTTCCAGTTCGGTCTTGTCGGTGGAGGGGGTGTCAAACTGCATCGCCATGCCCGGTGCGGACGGGGTCGGCGGCCTCAGCCGCGACCCCGGATCATGGTCATGAAGCGAACCTGTTCGGCCGGCTCGCTCTTGAACGCGCCGGTGAAGGTGGTCGTCAGCGTCGTCGAGCCCTGCTTCTGGATGCCACGCATCGCCATGCACATGTGCTCCGCCTCGATCATCACGGCGACGCCGCGGGGGCGCAGCGTCTCGTCGATGGCGTTGGCGATCTGCGCCGTCATCGATTCCTGAGTCTGCAGCCGGCGACCGTAGATCTCGACCACACGGGCGATCTTTGACAGTCCGAGCACGCGACCAGCCGGCAGATAGGCGACATGGGCGCGGCCGATGATCGGAACCATATGATGTTCGCAGTGCGAATAGAACGGGATGTCCTTGACGAGCACGATGTCGTCGTAGCCCGCCACTTCATCGAAGGTGCGACCCAGCACCTCCTCGGGGTCGAGGTCATAGCCGGAAAACAGCTCACGATAGGCCTTTGCGACCCGGGCCGGCGTGTCGAGCAGGCCCTCGCGCTCCGGATCGTCGCCGGCCCAGCGCAACAGGACGCGTACGGCGTCCTCGGCCTCTTTCTGCGAGGGACGGCCCGCCTTGTCGTCGCCGACCGGGAAATTCTTTATTACCGCGTCCATGTATCCATGGCCTTTCTGCAGGTTGACTCGCGTCAATGTCGGACTCGCCACTGGCCATTCGCCTAACCCTGCAGGCTTGGGTTCCGTTGGCGGGCTCCGGGGCTTTCCGATCTCGGCTTCTCAGTGCGCTCGATCGTCCGGCACGGTTTCCCAAACAACAGGCGACCTTTCGGCATTGCAAAACGGTCGCCCCAACACGACATAGCATATAGTATCGCCGGATGGCTGTGGAAGAGGCTGGGCGCGACACCGAGTGCTTTTTTCACGGCCGCGCTGGAAAATTGTGCCCGGCTGGAGCAAAATTGCGCACAAAGTAGAAATCAGGACAGGGAAAACGCAAGTTCGATGGACGACATCTACAACAGCCGCATTCTTGATTTTGCTGGCAATATCCCGCGAACTGGTATGCTGGCCGATGCCGACGCGGAGGCGGCCGCGCACTCGAAGCTCTGTGGTTCGAAGGTGCGGATCTGGCTGAAGATGGACGGCGACCGGATCAGCGATTTCGCGCATGAGGTGAAGGCCTGCGCGCTCGGCCAGGCCTCGTCCTCGATCATGGCGCGCCACGTCGTCGGCGCGACGGCCGCGGAGGTCCGACAGGCGCGCGAAGACATGCTGGCGATGCTCAAGGCCGATGGCGACGGACCAACTGGACGCTTTGAGGACATGCGCTTCCTGCGCCCGGTGCGCGACTACAAGGCCCGCCACGCCTCGACGATGCTGACCTTCGATGCCGTCGTCGACGCGATCGGCCAGATCGAGGCAAAGCGGCTGGAGACGGTGGGGTGAGGGGGTGCTTTTCAAGCTTGCCGTTCCGTCATCCCGGCCGGAACGCCGGGATCCAGCGCGCTCAAGCCCTTGAGCGCGGAAAAGACCTTTGCGCCGCCGACGCGGCGCTGGATGCCGGCTCGAGGCCGGCATGACGGAGACGTCGCGGCATGTGTAACGCCCCCGACTGCGACCACACCTCCGACCGCCGACAATATCGCGGCCGCAACTGGCCCGGCCCCTTCGCCAAAACACCGGGACGATTGTTCGGAGTGGGGGGTGTCCGCCTCTATCAACTGACGTTGTCCGGCTTCATCGGCAATTCCTGCCGGCACCTGCCGACCTGCTCGGAATACGGCTACGAGGCGATCGCCCGCCATGGCCTTTGGCACGGCGGCTGGATGGCCCTCTTCCGCGTTGTCCGCTGCGGACCGGGCGGCACGTCGGGCTTCGATCCCGTTCCGGAACGCCTGGCCACGCGCTTTGCCTGGTGGGCGCCCTGGCGATTGTGGCGGGTGTCTTCCCACAAAACCGCTGACACACGCTGAGCCTTGCGGACCTATGCCATCGAGGCATGGCGAGACGAACTTCAACTGGTGCGCGATCAAAAGCCTGACGTGAAAGCGACCAGCGGGGAGCAGATTCTTTACTCGCGCCCCGAAACGCACTAATCAGGCCGCAGATCAATCACCCGACTGGTCATCTGTTGTTTCGACCACCCGCATTCGTTGGCGGGACTGGATAGGAGTTCATGATGTCGAATACCGTTTCCCTCACTTTTCCCGATGGCTCCTTGCGCGAATTCCCTGTGGGCGCGACCGGCCGCGACGTGGCCGAGTCGATCTCCAAGTCGCTGGCGAAGAAGGCTGTTGCGATCGCGCTTGACGGCGAGCTGCGCGACCTTGCCGATCCTGTTGCCAATGGCCGGATCGAGATTGTTACCCGCGACGATGCCCGCTCGCTCGAACTGATCCGCCACGATGCCGCGCACGTGATGGCGGAAGCCGTACAGGAGCTGTGGCCGGGCACGCAGGTGACCATCGGTCCGGTGATTGAGAACGGTTTCTACTACGACTTCGCCAAGGACGAGCCCTTCACCCCCGACGATCTGCCGAAGATCGAAAAGCGGATGAAGGAGATCATCGCCCGCAACAAGCCGTTCACCAAGGAGATCTGGTCGCGCGAAAAGGCGAAGGAGGTCTTTGCCGCCAGGGGCGAGGCCTACAAGGTCGAACTGGTCGACGCGATTCCCGAAGGCCAGGACCTGAAGATCTACTACCAGGGCGACTGGTTCGACCTCTGCCGCGGCCCGCACATGGCCTCGACCGGCCAGATCGGCACCGCCTTCAAGCTGATGAAGGTGGCGGGCGCCTACTGGCGCGGCGACAGCAACAACCCGATGCTGACCCGCATCTACGGCACCGCCTGGCATACCCAGGAAGAGCTCGACAACTACCTGCACATCCTGGCCGAGGCCGAGAAGCGCGACCATCGCCGCCTCGGCCGCGAGATGGACCTGTTCCACTTCCAGGAAGAGGGGCCGGGCGTCGTCTTCTGGCACGGCAAGGGCTGGCGCATGTTCCAGACGCTGGTTGCCTACATGCGCCGCCGTCTCGCCAACACCTACCAGGAAGTCAACGCGCCGCAGGTGCTGGACAAGTCGCTCTGGGAAACCTCCGGTCACTGGGGCTGGTACCGCGACAACATGTTCAAGGTCACCGTTGCCGGCGACGACACCGATGACGACCGCGTCTTCGCGCTGAAGCCGATGAACTGCCCCGGGCACGTCCAGATCTTCAAGCATGGCTTGAAATCTTACCGCGAACTTCCTGTCCGGCTTGCGGAATTCGGAAACGTCCACCGCTACGAGCCGTCCGGCGCGCTGCATGGCCTGATGCGCGTGCGTGGCTTCACCCAGGACGACGCGCACGTTTTCTGCACCGACGAGCAGATGGCGGCCGAGTGCCTGCGCATCAACGATCTGATCCTGTCGGTCTACGAGGATTTTGGCTTCTCCGAGGTGGTGGTGAAGCTCTCGACCCGGCCGGAGAAGCGGGTCGGTTCCGACGAGCTGTGGGATCGGGCCGAAAGCGTGATGATGGACGTGCTGAAGCAGATCGAGGCGCAGTCCGGCGGCAAGATCAAGACCGGCATCCTGCCGGGCGAGGGCGCGTTCTACGGCCCGAAGTTCGAATACACGCTGAAGGACGCGATCGGCCGCGAGTGGCAGTGCGGCACGACCCAGGTCGACTTCAACCTGCCGGAACGTTTCGGCGCGTTCTACATCGACCACGCCTCCGAGAAGCGCCAGCCGGTGATGATCCACCGTGCCGTCTGCGGCTCGATGGAGCGCTTCCTCGGCATTCTGATCGAGAACTTTGCCGGCCACATGCCGCTGTGGATCTCGCCGCTGCAGGTGGTGGTCGCCACGATCA
This sequence comes from Mycoplana ramosa, assembly GCF_041930185.1. Lineage (NCBI taxonomy): Bacteria > Pseudomonadati > Pseudomonadota > Alphaproteobacteria > Hyphomicrobiales > Rhizobiaceae > Mycoplana > Mycoplana ramosa. The sequence continues at coordinate 144,115 of NZ_JBHEEW010000006.1, forward strand.
CCTCGGAAGCCGACGACTACGCCCGCGAGGTGGCAGAGCAACTGCGTGACGCCGGCCTGACGGTCGAAACCGACCTTCGCAACGAGAAGATTAACTACAAGGTGCGCGAGCACTCCGTGACTAAGGTGCCGGTCATCATCGTCTGCGGCAAGCGCGAGGCCGAGGAGCGGACGGTCAACATCCGCCGGCTCGGATCGCAGAACCAGACGTCGCTGTCGCTCGACGAGGCGATCGCAGCCTTGACGGACGAGGCCACGGCACCGGACCTGAAGCGGAAGGCAACCCGCGTTATTGCCTGAAGCAACGCACCCGGGCTTCGCCTTCACCACGAAGGCGGAGCCTGTTTTCAGCCGTTATTGGATCTCAGCCCAGCGCCTTGACCGGATACGACAAGAGTTGCGAGAAGCGACCGCACCGTTCAGGCCAGCGGCCATCCGGTCCGGCGGGAGGGCAATCGATCAGTCGATCACCGCCTGCGCTTGCTGCTCGGGGGTCTCCGTCAAGAGAACCTCGACGTCCGTGTTCTGGCCGGCCGTCACGGTAAAGTCGCGCTGGTAGATCTGCTTCTTGTTGCGGGCCACGGCCGTGTATTGACCTTCGGCGAGCACGAGGGTCGGAAAAGCCCCTACGCTTTCGCTGACCACGTCGCCGGAGGAGGTGAGGATGGACCAGGCCGTGTCGGCGATCGCCTCGCCGCCTTCTTCGGCGACGAGCTTGAGTGTCAGCTGCGCCGCCCGGTGCTGGATGGTCGCCTGGATCAGCTTGCCGGCCTCGACCTGGATATCGGCGCGAATCACCGCATTGACGGTGCCGTAGTCGGAGACGACGTGATAGGTGCCGGCGTTGAGGCGAACCACCGTGTTCGGTTTGACGTCGCGCACGATAAGGCTGCGCTCGCCGTCCTCGCCGACTTCCGATGAATAGATCGAGAAAGTGAGGTCGTTCGGCGGGATGCGCACGTCCGAGCCGGAGACGGCGTTCAGCATGATGCCGCCTGCATCCAGCACCATGACCTGTTTTTCGACCGGGCCCGATTCGGGCACCAGCAGCTTCTTGGTCGCCGCGGCACGGCCGAACGCGACATTGACGAAGTATTCGCCCGGCACCAGCCGGAACGCGGCCGAACCGCCCTCGGACGTCGCCAGCAGCGGCAGTTTGCCGTCGGCGCCCGGGATGGGGGAGAAAATGCGCCAGCTGAGGCCGTGCTGCATCGGTGAGCCGTCCGCGGTCAGCAAGGCTTCGCAAGTGACTTCGCGCAGGTTCTGCGGCTCGGCCTCGCCGGTGACGAGCGGATTGAAGGACGTCAGCTTGCCGCTCTTCTTCGGTGTCGTGATCTGGGAAAAGCTCTCCAGCGTATCCTGTGCGACGGCTGCATTTGCGACAACCATGCAGGCGCAAAGAGAGAGTATCCCGGCAAGAGCGGAAAGACGTTGGGTGGGCATGGCGAAGGTTGACTTCCTGACTCGTTGGCTCCACTTGAATGCCCGGCACATGGCAATTTGATGGCCGCCCGACGGCCGCACGTTAGTGGAACTTCCCCTGGATGAAAACCGATATCAGACTTTTCGACTATCTTTCCAACCGTCGCTCCATTCCGGCCTTTCAAATGGCATCGCCCGGACCCGGCCAGGCGGAAATCGAATCCATGCTGCGCCTTGCCTCGCGCGTGCCCGACCACGGCAAGCTGGCGCCCTGGCGCTTCATCGTCTATCGGGGCGCCGAGCGCGAACGCATTAGCGCCGAACTCTTCAAGATTGCCATTGCCGACAAGCCCGATCTTTCGGCGGAAATGATCGCTGTTGAGAACACACGGCTTTCGCGTGCGCCTGTCGTGGTGGCCGTCGTCAGCACGGCGGCGCCGCACCCGAAGATTCCCGAATGGGAACAGCTGATGTCGGCCGGGGCGGTGTGCCTCAATCTGCTGATGGCGGCCAACGCCCATGGGTTCGCCTCCAACTGGCTGACGGAATGGTACGCCTTCGATGAGCGCGCCTATCCCGTGCTCGGCGTCAAGCCGGGCGAGAAGATTGCCGGCTTCATCCACATCGGCACCGCGATGGTGCCGCCGACGGAGCGGCCGCGTCCGGACCTCAAGGACATCGTGTCCTGGGTCGGGGAGCCAGACTGAGGGAAAGGAACGATGTTTTACGACACGGCGGCCAATGCGCACGGTTTGAGCCACGATCCCTTCAAGGCGATCGTGTCGCCGCGTCCGATCGGCTGGATCGGAACGAAGGGAGCGGATGGAAGCCTGAACCTCGCGCCCTATTCCTTTTTCAACGCGGTCAGCGACAAGCCCAAGCTGGTGATGTTTTCTTCGAGCGGCCACAAGCACAGCGTTCGCAACATCGAGGAGACCGGGGTCTTCACCTGCAGTTTCGTCAGTCGCAGTCTGACCGAGCAAATGAACATGACGTCGATTGCCGCAGACTACGGCGAGAGCGAGTTCGAAATCGCCGGGCTAACGCCCGCGCCGGCGCGCCTTGTCGATGCGCCGCTCGTCGGTGAGGCATTCGCGGCACTTGAGTGCCGGATGACCGAAGTGATGCGACCACGCGGATTGGACGGAATGTTTTCGGACAGCTGGGTCGTTTTCGGCCAGGTCATCGGCATCCACATCAAGGACGAGGCCGTGCGAGACGGTCGCCTCGACATGTCGCTCGTCCGGCCGGTCGGACGCATGGGCTACATGGACTATTGCGACGCCGGCGAGGTGTTCGAGATGATGCGGCCGCAACGCCGGTAGCGCTCTGGGCGCCGCCGGCCCGTCAGGCCGACGCCTCGAAAGCCGCATTGATTGCCGCAAGCTGACCGGGCTCGACGGTGGCGCGGCCATCGAAGCCGTCAACGCGTGCCGCCCGGCATTGGCTTGAAAATTCCCGACCCACAGGGTTCGGGGTGACATCATAGGCGCAAACGCCGGCTGCCTTCGCGGCGATCAAGGTGGCGGCGCGGGCCTGAGCGAACGCGTCCGTCCAGCGGCCATCCGCCTCCTGATGCCGTACGGCCCCAAGTGTTTGCGCCAGCGCGCGCCAGTCCCAGACCAGACCGTGCAGGCGCTGCGACTTTCCGCGGAAACCGGCTTGCGAACGTGGTGGGGGCAGGAGGCCGTCGGTGAAGGCGAGGATGCGCGTCGTGCCGTTCGTCAGACCTTCTTCGGCTTCGGCGACGGACAGCAGCACGTCCAGCCTCTGGGCATCGGCGCCCGAATGGCAGTTCGTCAGGACGATACCGGTCGGGCCGAGCCGGATGAGCGAACGAAGGGTGTTCTCATGCTCATCCGGCAGCGTGAGAAAGAGACCGATTCCGGGCTGGACGCGGGGTGCGAGCGATGGGTCGCACACGAGTGCATCGGCGCCTCCGCAGTCTGCAGGGGGGGCGTCTTTACCGACAAGCAACAACGAACGAAACGATTTTGGCATGTATCCTTGTAGGTCCGCTGGCCGTCGGCTGCAATGTGCCGGCGTTCTCAGTGCCTGCGGTTGCGGGCGCGACGGGTTAATAAACATGGTGAACCAATCGTAAACCATTTGTCGCTAGCATTGACGCATTGCAGATGGAATCTGAAGCATTGGGGCGCCACGTGATCATCCACGCCTTTCTCAGATGGGCTGAAACCGCAAAGACAAGTGACCGGGCGAAGGCAGCAAGTGCGCTCGCCAGAGCCTACGCCAGTGACGCCATCGGGCGGGACGAGCGGAACGCGGCCGAGATGGCGATGCTGTTCCTGCTGGACGACCCCGCGCCGAAGGTGCGGCTGGCGCTGGCCGAGGCGCTTGCCGACTGCGCTGAGGCGCCGCGCGCGGTGATCGTGGCATTGGCGGAAGACCAGCCCGAGATCGCAGCACAGGTCATCCTGCGTTCGCAGGTGCTGACGGACACGGACCTGGTTGATCTTGCCGCCCATGGCGGCGACGTCACGCGGTCGCTGATTGCACATCGCCGCGTCCTGTCCCGAGTGGTCTGCGCGGCTCTGATCGAGATCGGCAGCGTGTTCGACGTCCTGACATTGCTGGCAAATGACGGCGCCTCGCTCTCAAAGCCGAGCCTTAAGCGAATTTGCGAGCGTCACGGCGACGACGCGGAGGTCCGGGCCCTGCTTCTGGAACGGGAAGATCTTCCCAGCGATGCCCGGCAGGCGCTTGTCGAGAAAGTCGGATCGGCGCTCGCCGGATTCTCGCTGGTGCAGGCTGCGATCGGAACGAGCCGGGTGCAACGCGTCACGCGCGAGGCTTGCGATGTGGCGACGATCGGCTTGGCGGCGGATGCGGATGCGGGAGAAATCGACCAACTGGTGGAGCATCTTCGTGTCTGCGGTCGACTGACCCCGCTATTTCTGATGCAGGCCCTTTGCGCGGGGCGTATCGAGTTCTTCGCTGCCGCCATCGTGAACCTTTCCGGTCAGCGGGAACGGCGCGTCCGCTCGATTCTGGCGGATGGCCGCCAGGCCGCCATTCGGGCCCTGTTCGAGGCTTCGGGTCTGGAGCGGGATGTCAGCGCCCTGTTTGCCGATGCGGTGCTGCTCTGGCGCAAGGACGCCAGGCGTGGCGCTGCGCCGGCCAGCGTCTCTGCGCGGCTTGCCGCTCGTGCCGGCGAGGCCCTCAGCGGCGCGTCGCGGGAGTTGCTGGAGAGGATTGAAGGATTTTCGCGCGCCGAACAGCGTCAATCCGCGCGGGCCTTTGCCATCCAGGCGCAAGTCGCCGCCTGACTTCCGCCGCGCACTGTGCGACAGCCCAGTCCGCATACGGCTTGGCGATCGACCCGTTGTGACGATGGACGCGGTCAGATGTCGATGTTTTCGGCGAAGGCGGCGCGTTCCTGGATGAAACGGAAGCGGGCGTCGGCCTTGGTTCCCATCAGGTTGTCCACGGCTTCACGCGTGCCTTCGAAATCCACATCGTCGACCTCGACCTTGAGCAGCGTGCGCTTGGCCGGATCCATCGTGGTTTCCTTGAGCTGCGAGGGCAGCATCTCGCCGAGGCCCTTGAAGCGGCCGATCTCGACCTTGCCGCGGCCGGAAAATTCCGTGCGCATCAGTTCTTCACGATGGGCGTCGTCGCGGGCGTAGCCGACTTTCGCGCCCTGGCTGATGCGATAGAGCGGCGGCACGGCGAGGTAGAGGTGTCCGCCGCGGATCAGCTCCGGCATCTCCTGATAGAAGAATGTGATCAGCAGCGTGGCGATGTGTGCCCCGTCGACGTCGGCGTCCGTCATGATGATGACGCGCTCATAGCGCAAGTCTTCCTCGCGATACTTCGACCGCGTCCCGCAGCCCAACGCCTGGATCAGGTCGGCGATCTGCTGATTGGCGCCGAGCTTTTCGCGGCCGGCGCTGGCGACGTTCAAGATCTTGCCGCGCAGCGGGAGGATCGCCTGGTTGGCGCGGTTTCGCGCCTGTTTGGCCGAGCCGCCGGCCGAATCGCCCTCGACGATGAAGAGTTCTGCGCCCTCGGCGGAGTTTTGCGAGCAATCGGCCAGCTTGCCGGGGAGGCGCAGCTTGCGCACCGCCGTCTTGCGGCTAACTTCCTTCTCCTTGCGCCGGCGCAGGCGCTCTTCGGCGCGTTCGATCACCCATTCGAGCAGCTTGGCTGCTTCGGCGGGATTGTCGGCGAGATAGTGGTCAAAGGGGTCGCGCAGCGCGTTCTCGACGATGCGTTGCGCTTCGACGGTGGCGAGCTTGTCCTTCGTCTGGCCGACGAATTCCGGTTCGCGGATGAACACCGAGAGCATGCCGACGGCTGAAATCATCACGTCGTCGGTGGTGATGACAGATGCGCGCTTGTTTTGCGTCAGTTCGGCGTAGTTCTTCAGGCCCTTGGTCAGCGCGATGCGAAGGCCTGCTTCGTGCGTGCCGCCGTCGGCGGTCGGGATCGTGTTGCAATAGGAATGGATCAGCGAGTCGCCGCCATACCAGGTGACGGCCCATTCGAGCGCCCCGTGGCCGCCGGACTTTTCCGTCTTGCCGGCAAAGATCTCGCGCGTGACCGTGTATTCCTTGCCAAGCGTGGCCTGCAGATAGTCCTTGAGGCCGCCGGGGAAATGGAAGACGGCCTTTTCCGGCGTCTCCGAACCCTCCTGCAGCAGGGTCGGGTCGCAGCTCCAGCGGATCTCGACGCCGCCGAAGAGATAGGCCTTGGAGCGGGCCATGCGGAAGACGCGACTCGGGTCGAAACGGGCGTGCGGGCCGAAGATTTCCGGGTCTGGATGGAACCGCACCTTGGTGCCGCGGCGGTTCTGCACGTCGCCGACCTCTTCCAGCGGCCCCTGCGCGACGCCCCGCGAAAAACGCTGGCGGTAGAGCTTGCGGTTGCGGGCGACCTCCACCTCGAGGTGGTCCGACAGCGCATTGACGACGGAGACGCCGACGCCGTGCAGGCCGCCCGAGGTCTCATAGGCCTTGCCGTCGAACTTGCCGCCTGCATGCAGCACCGTCAGGATGACCTCGAGCGTGGACTTGCCCGGCATCTGCGGATGGTTTTCCACCGGTATGCCGCGACCATTGTCGGTAACGGTCAGGAAGCCCTCGGCGTCCAGGCTGACCTCGATGAAGTTGGCATGGCCGGCGACGGCCTCGTCCATTGCGTTGTCGATCACCTCGGCAAAGAGATGATGCAGTGCCTTCTCGTCCGTGCCGCCGATATACATGCCTGGGCGCATGCGGACCGGTTCGAGCCCTTCGAGGACGCGGATCGCGGACGCGTCGTAGTCGCCGCCGTCGCCCGACGGGTGGGCGGGGCGCGCCGCAGCTGGTGTGGTTGCTGCCGTAGCCGGCTGCGCGGGACGCGGCGTCGCGGGGGCCGCGTCTGGTTTGGGCGTGCTTTCGATTTTGGCGAAAAGATCGTTGTTGTCGTCCATCGGGCTGTTCAGACTTTGTTCCGGGTTGGCCATCGGATAGGCCGAGATGGCTGGCAATTGCAAGGCTTCGCATCGATCCGGCGAATCACCGCAAGTCTGGCAGAATTCGACTGGTTTCGCGATTCGTTCTCTTTCGAGGCCAAGGCTCTTGCCGCAAAGCTCGCACCGATGAGTTTTCCGCCGAGGATTGCGCCGCCGGGCCCGGAATGGCAAGACGTGCCGCCGCAAGGGAGCCAGACTCGATGCCTCAGTCCACAATTCATTGCCGCTTACGGCCGGTTCTGGCCGCGGTCCTGCTTTTAGCCCTACCGTACACGGCGATGGCGGCAGCATTGCAGCCCTGGAAGGACGAACTGTTCTCATATCCCGCGGTTCTTGAAATTGCAGACGGCGGTGCGCTGCGCGTGGTCGACTATCAGGAAATGCGCGACATCAACGGTCGCGACCAGATCCCGGAACGACGCGTCAAGGCACCCTACGTTTCCACCGCCGTCAAGCGCGAACAGGAGAACCTGACGCTCGAGACGTCGGGGGGGCCTCTCGACGTGGCAGCGACGGGGCGGCAGAAGGGAGCCTCATTCTCCGTGATCTTCATCCATGGGCGCGGCGGAGACCGGCGGCTTGGCAACAACGACTGGAGTTTTGGCGGAAACTTCAATCGGCTGAAGAACCTCGCCGTGCGCAATGGCGGGGTCTATTATTCCGCAAGCGTCAAGAGCTTCGACGAGAAAGGCGCCGCACCCGTTGCCGGCCTGATCCAGGAGGTGCGGCGCAACTCGCCCGGCGCCCCGGTCGTGCTGTCGTGCGCCTCCATGGGCAGCTTCATCTGCTGGCAGATCGCGCGCAATGCCGATGCGGTGCAGGACCTTGCCGGCATGGTCATCATGGGTGGCGCTGCCGATCCGAACTACGCCGACAGTGCCGCCTACAAGGCGAAGCTGCCGATCTATTTCACCCACGGCGAGCGCGACAAGGTCTACGCTGCGGACGACCAGATCGCGCTCTTCCGCACGCTTCTCAAGGCCGGTGTCCCCACGCAGTTCGTCCTGTTTCGCACCGGTTCGCACGGCACGCCGGTACGGATGACCGATTGGCGTGAGACGCTGAACTGGATCCTGGCGCAATGAGGTCGCGGCCATGGGATGGGCGCGGCTGTTGCGCTTTGCCCTTACATTGATCGTGCGGATTTGCTAGGGCGCTCGAAACGATCGACACCATTGGGAGGCAGCATGACCCCGGACGTGACCCCGCTTGTAGCCGGAAACTGGAAGATGAATGGCACTCGGGCCTCGCTCGACCAGATCAAGGCGATGGCAGAAGGCGTGAAGGGGCCGCTGTCGGAAAAGGTGGAGACGTTGATCTGCCCGCCGGCGACGCTGCTCTATGTCGCGACCGCGCTCTGCGACGACAGCCCGTTGATGATCGGCGCGCAGGACTGCCACCACAAAGTCTCCGGCGCCCACACCGGCGACGTTTCCGCCGAGATGATCGCCGATTGCTTTGGAACGCACGTCATCGTCGGACACTCGGAACGCCGCACCGACCATGCCGAGACCGACGCCTTGGTGCGCGTGAAGGCCGAACGGGCGCATGAGGCCGAACTGGTTGCCATCATCTGCATCGGCGAGACGGCCGACGAGCGCAAGGAGGGCAAGACGCTCGACGTGCTGAAGGCTCAGCTTGCGGGATCCGTACCGGACGGTGCGATGGCGGAGAACACGGTCATCGCCTATGAACCGGTCTGGGCGATCGGTACCGGCCTGACGCCGACCGCCGCCGACATTGCCGCAGCCCATGCCTTCATGCGGGAGGAACTGAAATCACGGTTTGGCGGGGAGGGCGCGACGATGCGGCTCCTTTACGGCGGCTCGGTCAAGCCGGGCAATGCAAAGGAACTGATGGGCATTGCCAATGTCGACGGTGCGCTGATCGGTGGGGCAAGCTTGAAGTCGGAAGACTTTCTCGCCATTTACCGGGCGTACGAAGCGTTGACGGCCTGACGCCGGCTTTTGCCGGCAAGGGCTTGGAATGACCGCCGGCTTGGTATATTGAGCCGCATTCTCCTTCTTGTGCCTTCGGGCGGGATCTCAAAATGCAGACCGTTTTGCTTGTCATCTATCTCATGGTCGTCGTGGCTCTGATCGGCATCGTGCTGATCCAGCGGTCCGAGGGCGGCGGTCTCGGCATTGGCGGCGGCTCCGGCTTCATGTCGGCCCGGGGTGCTGCGAACGCCCTGACGCGCACGACCGCAATCCTGGCCGTGCTGTTCTTCGCGCTGGCGCTCGCCATGGGCATCCTGTCCCGCTACGAGTCGAAGCCGACGGACATCCTCGACCGGATCCCCGGCACGTCCGGCAACGGCGCGGGCGTTCTGGACTCGCTCGGCGGCGAAACCCCGGCTCCGGCGGCACCGGCAAACAACAACGCTGTTCCGACCGACAGTGGTGCGGCTCCGGCAACGGGCAGCGGCCAGGCGCCGGCAGCGCCAAGCCAGCCGACCGACGTCCCGACCGGTCAGTAACAGAAAAAACGATGTGATCCGGCCGGCAGGCGCATCCGCCCGCCGGCCGTCTTCTTGTGCGAAAACCAGGCATTCCCCACGAAAAATTGCCCCAAGGCAATTTTTCGGTGGCGGAATCATTAGTGAAAAGGTATCCGGTGACTCCCATGGCGCGATATGTATTCATCACAGGCGGCGTGGTTTCTTCCCTCGGAAAAGGAATTGCGGCCGCCGCTCTCGGAGCGTTGCTTCAGGCCCGTGGCTACCGGGTGAGGCTTCGCAAGCTGGACCCCTACCTCAACGTCGATCCGGGCACGATGAGCCCGACGCAGCACGGCGAGGTTTTCGTCACCGACGACGGCGCGGAGACGGACCTGGACCTCGGCCACTACGAGCGCTTCACCGGGCGCTCGGCGACGAAGACCGACAACATCACCACCGGTCGCATCTACAAGAACATCATCGACAAGGAACGGCGCGGCGACTATCTCGGCGCGACCGTTCAGGTGATCCCGCACGTCACCAACGAAATCAAGAACTTCATCACCGATGGCAACGAGGACTACGACTTCGTCATCTGCGAGATCGGCGGCACGGTCGGCGACATCGAGGCGATGCCGTTCATGGAGGCGATCCGCCAACTCGGCAACGACCTGCCGCGCGGCACTGCGGTCTACGTCCACCTGACGCTGATGCCGTACATCCCGGCGGCGGGTGAACTGAAGACCAAACCGACGCAGCACTCGGTCAAGGAACTTCAGGCGATGGGTATCCACCCGGATATCCTGCTGGTGCGGGCCGACCGGGAAATACCGGAAGCCGAGCGCAGAAAGCTGTCGCTGTTCTGCAACGTGCGCCCCACCGCCGTCATCCAGGCCCTGGACGTCTCCTCGATCTACGACGTGCCGCTCGCCTACCACAAGGAAGGCCTGGACGACGAGGTTCTGGCCGCGTTCGGCATCGAGCCGGCGCCGAAGCCGCGTCTCGAACCCTGGCAGAACGTTTCGGATCGCATCAAGACGCCGGAAGGCGAGGTGACGATTGCGATCGTCGGCAAGTACACCGGGCTGAAGGACGCCTACAAGTCGCTGATCGAGGCGCTTCACCACGGTGGGATTGCCAACCACGTGAAGGTCAACCTCGACTGGATCGAGTCCGAGGTTTTCGAGAAGGAAGATCCGGCGCCGTATCTTGAGAAGGTGCACGGCATCCTCGTTCCGGGCGGTTTCGGCGAGCGCGGTTCGGAAGGCAAGATCCAGGCGGCCAAGTTCGCGCGCGAGCGCAAGGTTCCCTATTTCGGCATCTGCTTCGGCATGCAGATGGCGGTGGTGGAAGCGGCCCGCAACCTGGCAGGAATTGAGAAGGCGTCGTCCACGGAATTCGGCAAGACCGAGGAGCCGGTCGTCGGCCTGATGACCGAGTGGGTCAAGGGCAATGAATTGCAGAAGCGGAGCGCGTCCGGCGATCTCGGCGGCACGATGCGGCTTGGCGCCTACCGTGCGACGCTGAAGGCGGGCACCAAGATCGCCGACATCTATGGCTCCACCGAGATTTCCGAGCGCCATCGCCACCGTTACGAGGTGAACGTCGATTACAAGGACCGTCTCGAGAGCTGTGGCCTGGTCTTCTCGGGCATGTCGCCGGACGGCGTGCTGCCGGAAACGATCGAATACCCCGACCATCCTTGGTTCATCGGTGTCCAGTATCATCCGGAACTGAAGAGCCGGCCGCTCGACCCGCATCCGCTGTTCGCAAGCTTCATCGAGGCGGCGCTGGAGCAGTCGCGGCTCGTCTGACGCTCTCGATTGCCAAATGATGAAATCGGGGCCCGGTCGAAAGACCGGGCCTTTTCATGTCCGGGATCTCCCTTGCCGATCGGCCAATGCGGGTTCATTCCGTCGCGACGGGCGGTTCTGATGCTGGGGCCGGCACTGTTTCTGCAGGTTCTTGGCTGTCTGCCTCGAAACGCTCCCGCACGACAGTGACCGTGCACGGCGCGTGGGCGGCGACCGTGCCCGAGACGCTGCCGAGCATGGAGCGCATCCGTGATTCGCCGCGGGCGCCCATGACGATCTGGTCGACGCGGTTCTGCCGGGCAAATTCCAGGATCGCATCGGCTGGCGACACGGCCTCCAGGACGTGGAATGTTATCGGCCCGCCGCGCGCTTTCAGCGGCGCCGCCCACGCATTCAATTCTGCAAGCCTTAGGACGCGCTTGTTGCGTCCTTCCTCGTCGAGGGACGTATCGATTGCGACCCGATTGATGCGCAGGACGTTCACGCACGCGATGCGCGCGTCCGGCATGCCGTCGACGATCGAGGCGACGGCGCGCCGCAGTGGGCCTGCCGTGGCAGCTGCCGCCGCACCAAGGTCGAGCGCGACTAGAACCATTCTCGGGTCGGCCTTCTGTGCAGTGCCGGGGTGCCGGCTCAAAGTCTCGATCGGAACGGGATTGAAACGGCGGCGGATCACCTCGAGAAAGGGATCCCGCTTCATTCTCGAGGCGCGTGCCGTCAACTTGACCCGTGAAAGGTCCTGCAGGTCGGCGGCGAGCTCGGCTGCGGTGAGGTATCGCCAGGCCGGATTGACCTCGAGGCAGCGCAATATCACTTCCTGCAGGGCGTGCGGGATGGCACCGCTTCGGGCACGCGGCGGCCACGGATCGCGCCAAAGGCGTTGCTTGAGCCCACTGAGGCGCTGCGGGTCGCCAAAGGGATGCTCGCCGGTCGCCAAAAAATACAACATCGACCCGAGGGCGAAAATGTCGCTGCGATAATCGTGCCGGCGGCCGAGAACCTGCTCGGGCGCCATGTAGGGCGCGGTTCCGTAGGGCAGGCGAAACTCCTCCTGCATCAGGTCTGGCAGCAGATTGTGGCGGGCAAGGCCATAGTCGATCAGCACCGCTTCGCCGGTTTTGCGCATCAACACGTTGGCCGGCTTGAGGTCGAGATGGACGACGTGTTGGCGATGCAGCGCATCGAGCGCGATGGCGACGTTGGCGCCGTGTCGGGCGACTTCGTCGGGCGGCAGCGGCAGACGGTCCGAGAGCGTGGCGAGGGACGGGCCGGGGACCCGTTCCATGACGAGATAGGGCAATGAGGAAAAGTCGCCGCTGCCGACAAACCGCGGCACGTGCGGTCCCGAGAGCCGCGGCAGGATCATTTGCTCCATCTCGAAGCTGACGATGGCGGCCGGATCGTCGCCTTCCCCGAGCATCGGGATCTTCATCAGAAGCGGAAAATCGATGTCCGGGCGCGTCACGCTCCAGAGGCGGGCCATGCCGCCGGTGTGGGCAAGCTCGCCGATCGTGAAGCCATCGACGATGTCACCGGTGTGGACGCGCCCGTTCGACATGCGTCAGCGCCCGTCCAGAAGACGTTCTGCGATCGAGCGAGGCAGGCCGGCTGCACGGATCTTCTCCGCGGCCAGTTCGACATCATAGGCTGTACGCATGAAACGAAGCTCGTTGGTGTCCGTATCGAGAAGGCAGAAGGCGGCTGCGGGATTGCCGTCGCGTGGCTGCCCCACGGATCCGACAACCGCCAGCCACTTGCGTTGCTGCAAGAGCGGGATGGCGGTGGCGTCGCGCGGTTCGAACGGCGTCGTCCTGTTCGTTGGGCCGGTGCAATAGAGCGCAGGGACATGCACGTGACCACAGAAACTGACGCGTTCCAGGCAGATCGCCAGGTGCGCGTCGGCATCCGCGCTGTCCAGGACGTAGTGCCATCGTTCCGGTGCCGTGGCCTCGGAGTGAACATAGTATCGGCCGCCGTCCTGCGCCTCCATCGGCAGGGCTGCGAGAAAAGCGCGCGCTTGCTCGCCAAGTTGCCGGCGCGTCCACTCCATCGCCAACGCGGCGGTGGCGTTCATCCTGATCGCGGTGTCCGATACAGCCTGGTCATGGTTGCCGCGCAAAATGATCGCACCGCTTTCCGCCAGGGCCATGGCGCGCTCGGTGCACCATACGGGATCGGCGCCATAGCCGACGAGATCACCGAGGAGAACCACCTCGGAAGCGCCTGCGGCCGCGGTTGCGGCCAGGACCGCTTCAAAGGCCTCGCGGTTGGCATGAATGTCTGAAAGGATGGCAATCAGCATGGTGCGACCATCGGGCAAACGCGGCAGGACGCAACCATAGCGATTCTTGCCGGCCGCGACCATTCGCCGAACGAATGATGGCGCAGACAACGATTTTTGTAGTTGCCGGCGGAGGACGTCATGCCCTCCGCCGGCATTCCGGCTCATTCGGCCGGCGGTAACTCGCTGACATCCATCGTCTGCAGTCTGTCACCGATTCCGTCTGCGCTGGCCGGAGCGCGGCCGCGCAGGGATCTTTCAGAGATGTCGATGACCGGTTGGCCAACCCGGGCCGCCTGGAGCGACTGCTCCAGTTCGTCGTCCTGCCGCAACGAGGCGGAACCCGGCCGTTCGCCGCGGGCGGCTTCTAGCTGACCGTTCAAGATTGCTCTTTCGGTGCGAAGCTGGCGGATTTCGGCTTTCGCGATTTCAAGGCTGGTCCGCAGTTGCCCGATTTCGTGCCGATCCGACTCGGCACGCGTCTCCAGATCGCGACGGGTCCCCTCCCAGTCACGCTCCCGCTGGTTGCGCAGGCCTTCAAGCTCCCGCAGTTTCAAGGCGAGTTCGTTGTTCTGCGCGGCGAGATTGCGTCGGCCGTTCTCGCTTTCCGCGCCGCTTGCCCGGGCGCGCGACAGCTCTTCCGCCAGCCGCTCGCTGCGCGAAGTGATCGATTGCAGGTCGGACTTCAGCCGCTTCAGTTCGGCACGGGTGGTGCGCAGTTCCTCGTCCGTCATGCGGTTGCGACCGTTCGCTGTTGCGAGCAGCTTCTCCGCCAGTTCGGCTTTCGAGCCAAGGGCTTCCTGTCGCGTGTTCATGTGCGCGATCTGGAGGGCGGTCGAGTTTTGCAATCCCTCCAGTTCTTCCTCGAGATGGCGGTTCTTCTCCTCCAGAACCGCAATCTCCTGACGCAGCCCGGCCGTGCTGGCCTGCAGGCTGCGCAGAAGGACCTCCTGCTGCGACAGCGTATTCTTCAGCTGGTTCTTTTCCTCGTTCAGACGGGTGATCTCGCGTGACTGGGCAGCGTTTTCCCGTCGCGAAGTCTCGGCCAGCAGTTGATGGGCGGTGGTCTCGACGTCGAGCTTTTCGCGGAGTGTCGCCAGTTCGCGACTGCGCGATTCGAGTTCCTGCTGTGTCCGCTTCACCATCGCGGTCGCCTCGTCGAACTGGCCGCTGCGGTCGGACAGTTCGCGCTCGGCATCGGCCAGCCGCGTTTCGATGATCGTGAGCTCTTCGCAGGTCACGCCATGCAGGGCTTGCAGCTTGACGTATTCCTGCCGGACGGAGTCAATCTCGACCCGAAGCTGGGCATTGTCGGCCCGGACTTCCTTGTTTTCGCTGGCAAGCCGCCCGTTGTCCTGATCGAGCTTGCGGCGCGTGGTGCCTTCGTAGTCAAGCAACGAACCAAGCCGTGCGCATTCGACGCGCAGCGTTCCGACCTCGTTCAAGGAGCGGGAGTGGGCCGTGAGCAAGGTCGACACACGGTCCTGAACGATGGAAAGGCTTGCAACGAGTTCCTCGGAAGACTGCTTGTTCTCCTCCAGCGCCAGGCCGAAGGCTTCGTAGTCGGCGGTTTCTGTCGAGGCCGCCGGAACGCTGGTTTCGACGGGTTGGGTTGAAGTGTCTCGCGCCCTCACCGTCGAACCGGCGTCAAACTTCGCGCCGTACTTTGCCGCCACCCTGCCATTGTCTTCACTGCGACGAAAAAAACTCATGACCATCCCTTGCGCCCCGGGTTCAAAAGTCAAAATTCCTGCAGCCTGCGACTACACTTCCCAGCGGCTTCAAATTGCTTGAATATATCAGTATTTCAGCATCTTCAGTTCGGGCGGCGATGTCATTGACCTCGACCGGCAGGTAAGCTGCTGCGGTCAATCTTGTCAAAATGGTGGCAGCCATCCGGCACGCGAGTTAAGAGTAATTAACAACTTTTTTGCGTTGCCCCGACGCATTTCCACCTGACGCCGCGTGAGTTGCACGTGCGGCGCCTGCGGTGGCCAGCCCTTGCCAAGACGCATCAAAAAGGGCAAAGCACGCACCAATTAGAAGCCCGGATGCCGTCATGAATGCGAAACCAAGGACGCCCCGATCGATCGACCATCTGGTCATGCCTGTCTGCGATCTGTCTGTTGCGCGCGAGCGGCTGACGCGGCTCGGCTTCACCGTTGCGGCAGATGCGCGCCATCCGTTCGGCACGGAAAACTGCTGCGTCTTCTTGTCGGACGGCTGTTACCTGGAGCCGCTCGGCATTGCCAACCGGGAAGAATGCGAGGCGGCTGCGCGCGCGGGCAATGTTTTTGTGGCCCGTGACCAGGCCTTTCGGTTCCGGCGCGGTTCGGACGGCTTTTCCGCGATCGCGATGACCACCGACGACGCATGGGCCGACAGCAAGCGCTATACTGCCGAAGGCTATTCGGCCGGTGATGTTCTGGAGTTTTCCCGCGATATCCTGTTGGCGGACGGCACCAGCGCGACCGGCAGTTTCCGGCTGGCCTTTGCAGCCGATCTGCGCGCTCCCGATTTTTTCTTCTTCGCCTCGCAGCGCGTCGTGGCGCTGCCCTCGGACCGTGCGGTGCTGGAGCAGCACGAAAACGGCGTCGTGGCGCTGTCCGAGGTCGTGCTTTCGGAGCAGAATCCGACGGATTTCCAGTATCTCGTTCAGCTTGCCGCCGACGAGCGCGAGGTGGAGGCCCATTCGTTCGGCATGAGCGTGGAGACGCCGCGTGGGCGGATCACGGTGCTCAATGGCGCCGGCATGCGCGGCTTCTACGGTGTGGAGGCCGTTGCGGCTGATCGCGGACTGAAGGGCGAGGCTTTGGTCTTCCGCGTGGACGACATGGCGCGCTGCCGCCGCCATCTTGAGCGCAAGGACATCGAGTTCACCGAGCGTGGCGATCGGCTGATCGTTGCGCCCGCTCCAGGGCAGGGCGCCCTTTTCGTCTTTGGAGAATGACATGAAAACGAACGCAGTCGTCACCGCCGGCGAGGGGTCTGGCAAGGTCGTCTTTTCACAGAATGAGAAGCTGGTTCTGATGGCGGGTCCCTGCCAGATGGAGAGCCGCGACCATGCCTTCATGATCGCCGGCAGGCTGGTCGAAATGTGCCGCGCGCTTGGTGTGGGGCTGGTCTACAAGTCCTCCTACGACAAGGCCAACCGTACCTCGCTCGCCGGCAAGCGTGGCATCGGCCTGGAAAAGGCGATGGAGGTCTTCGCCGACCTGAAGAAGGAATACGGATTTCCGGTTGTCACCGACGTGCACACGGAAGAGCAGTGCGGCCTGGTCGCCCCGACCGTCGACGTCCTGCAGATTCCGGCGTTCCTTTCACGGCAGACCGACCTGCTCGTCGCCGCCGCAAAGACCGGTCGCGTAATCAACGTCAAGAAGGGCCAGTTCCTGGCGCCTTGGGACATGAAGAACGTGCTGGCGAAGCTCACCGAGAGCGGCAACCCCAACGTGCTGCTTTGCGAGCGTGGTGCGTCGTTCGGCTACAATACACTTGTCTCCGACATGCGTTCGCTGCCGATCATGGCCTCGCTCGGCGCGCCGGTCGTGTTTGACGCGACCCATTCGGTGCAGCAGCCGGGCGGCCAGGGCGGGTCTTCCGGCGGCCAACGCGAATTCGTCGAAACGCTGTCGCGTGCGGCCGTCGCCGTCGGGATCGCGGGCCTGTTCATCGAGACGCACGAGGATCCGGACAACGCGCCCTCGGACGGCCCGAACATGGTGCCGCTGAAGGATATGCCGCGGCTGCTGGAAAGATTGCTGGCGTTCGACGCCGTGGCAAAGGCCTGAAGCATGTCTCCCCAAAATGGGGACCGGTTTCGGGACAAAGACATGCGAGGAGCTAGACAGCATGTCTCCCGAAAGTGGGAACCGGTTTCGGGATAAACACATGCGAGGAATAGAGGGCTAAGGCACGTCAAGCGACACCAGATCGCGCCGTGCTGGCGCCTCATCAACACGGTGTCACAGGGCTGCGCTATCCCGCACCGTGAGTTCGAAGATTGAATTTGATCGATCAGGATGCTGATCGATCTCGACTATCGCTGACCAGCTCCTAACCAGGGAAGAGAACCATGACCGCAATCATCGACATCATCGGCCGCGAGATCCTCGACAGCCGCGGCAACCCCACCGTCGAAGTGGACGTTCACCTCGAAGACGGCAGCTTTGGCCGCGCCGCCGTTCCCTCTGGCGCGTCGACCGGCGCGCACGAGGCCGTCGAACTGCGCGATGGCGGCACGCGCTATCTCGGCAAGGGCGTCGAGCGCGCCGTCGAAGCGGTCAACGGCGAGATCTTCGAGGCCGTCGGCGGGCTCGATGCCGAAAACCAGGTCCTGATCGACCAGACGATGATCGAACTCGACGGCACGCCGAACAAGGCGCGCCTTGGTGCGAACGCGATCCTCGGCGTCTCGCTCGCCGTCGCCAAGGCGGCGGCTGACGCCTCCGGCCTGCCGCTCTACCGTTATGTCGGCGGGCCGAACGCCCGTGTCCTGCCGGTTCCGATGATGAACATCATCAACGGCGGCGCCCATGCCGACAACCCGATCGACTTTCAGGAATTCATGATCGTGCCGGTCGGCGCCGAAACGATCCGCGACGCCGTCCGCATGGGCTCGGAAGTGTTCCACACGTTGAAGAAGCAGCTCTCTGCCGGTGGCTTCAACACCAATGTCGGTGACGAGGGTGGTTTCGCGCCGAACCTGGAATCCGCCCCCGCCGCCCTCGATTTCATCATGAAGTCGATCGAGAAGGCCGGCTACAAGCCGGGCGAGGACATCCACATTGCGCTCGACTGCGCCTCGACCGAATTCTTCAAGGACGGCAAGTACGTGCTCGAAGGCGAAGGCCGCATGCTCGAGCCGGGTGCGATGGCCGACTACCTGGCCGAACTCTGCGCCAAGTACCCGATCTTCTCGATCGAAGACGGCATGGCCGAGGACGACTGGGACGGCTGGAAGCTTTTGACCGACAAGATCGGCGGCAAGATCCAGCTCGTCGGCGACGACCTGTTCGTCACCAACTCCGCCCGCCTGCGCGACGGCATCAAGATGGGCGTCGGCAACTCGATCCTCGTCAAGGTCAACCAGATCGGCTCGCTCTCCGAGACGCTCGACGCCGTCGAGACCGCCCACAAGGCGCGCTACACCGCTGTCATGTCGCATCGTTCCGGTGAAACCGAGGATTCGACGATCGCCGACCTCGCGGTCGCCACCAACTGCGGCCAGATCAAGACCGGCTCGCTCGCTCGCTCCGACCGCACCGCCAAGTACAACCAGTTGATCCGCATCGAGGAGCAACTCGGCCCGCAGGCGAAGTACGCCGGCCGTTCGATCCTGCGCGGCTGAGGCAAACAGTCATTGGGGGCCGCCGAGCACG
Source organism: Mycoplana ramosa (assembly GCF_041930185.1). Lineage (NCBI taxonomy): Bacteria > Pseudomonadati > Pseudomonadota > Alphaproteobacteria > Hyphomicrobiales > Rhizobiaceae > Mycoplana > Mycoplana ramosa. Next base: position 162,928 of record NZ_JBHEEW010000006.1, read on the forward strand.
GAAGTGATCGGGGTAGTCGCCCCTCACCCTAACCTCTCCCCGCACGCGGGGAGAGGGGATGCAACCTCTCCGAGGTGCCTTTTGCCTGCCTGTCCTCGACGGCCCGTGCGGTGCCACAGTCGCCCGCTTTCCGCTTTGTCTCGTTCTTCTTTGATCCCTGTATCTGCCGGTGCGTGGCCGCTTGCGTCCTTCGCCCCGCTAGCAGGGATAAGGTGCCGGCAGGCGGATGAGAGGGCGGTTGACATTCCCAGCGGAAGCCGCCTGGCCTCGCCACCCCTCCGTCATGGTCAACGCTCGGTTAACCGGTCGGCGTTACAGTGAGCCCGTACTGCGTATCGAGGCTCCTCCATGTGGACCAAACATCACAAACAACGCCGGCTTGGCCGGTTTGTCGTTCCGGCGATCACGATCGCCTTCCTCTCCTATTTCAGCTATCATTCGATCCATGGCGGTTTCGGACTGCGTGCGATGGAGCAATTCGAACGTCACCGGATTACCCGCCAGGCGCGGCTTGACGTGCTGGTCGAGGAGCGCAAGCGGTTGGAGCGTGAGGTCGCGCTGATGAGCGACGGCTCGCTGGAAAGGGACATTCTGGACGAGAAAGCGCGCTTCGCACTCAACATGTCGCGAAGCGACGAGATCGTTATTTTCCACTGATCGGGTCGATTAACTGAAATCAGGTTAATCGGCGATACTGCTTTTATTTCAGTCGTTTGCGCGGAATGCGAGCCATGCATTTATGGCATTGCTCGAGCGTCTTCCTTCCCCTATGGTTTGTGCAAAAGGCATGAACCCGGGGAGGGCTGTATGGCTCCGCGTAAAACCGCGACCGTATCGAGCCGCAAGAGTGCGGCAAAGCCTGTGAAGAAAGATTTCAACGGCGGCATCATCGCCGACTTTTCCAAGGAAGACGATCTCAAGGCCTATCGCGAAATGCTGCTGATCCGGCGTTTCGAGGAAAAGGCTGGCCAGCTCTATGGCATGGGCTTCATCGGCGGCTTCTGCCATCTCTACATCGGCCAGGAGGCCGTCGTCGTCGGCATGCAGGCTGCTCTGAAGGATGGCGACCAGGTCATCACCGGTTACCGCGACCACGGACACATGTTGGCCTGCGGCATGAGTGCGCGCGGGGTGATGGCGGAACTGACCGGACGCCGCGGCGGCCTTTCCAAGGGCAAGGGCGGCTCGATGCACATGTTCTCCAAGGAGAAGCATTTCTACGGCGGCCACGGCATCGTCGGTGCGCAGGTGTCGCTCGGCACCGGTCTTGCCTTTGCCAACAAGTATCGCGGCAGTGACAATGTCTCGCTCGCCTATTTCGGCGATGGCGCTGCCAACCAGGGCCAGGTCTACGAGAGCTTCAACATGGCAGCCCTCTGGAAGCTGCCGGTGATCTACATCATCGAGAACAACCGCTACGCCATGGGCACTGCCGTTTCGCGCGCTTCGGCCCAGACGGACTTCTCGCAGCGCGGCGCTTCCTTCAACATTCCGGGCTACCAAGTCGACGGCATGGATGTGCGTGCCGTGAAGGCCGCGGCCGACGAGGCCGTGGCGCATTGCCGCTCGGGCAAGGGGCCGATCATCCTCGAAATGCTCACCTACCGCTATCGCGGCCACTCCATGTCCGACCCGGCGAAGTATCGCTCCAAGGACGAGGTGCAGAAAATGCGCTCCGAGCACGACCCGATCGAGCAGGTGCGCGCGCGGCTGCTGGAGAAGGGCTGGGCCACCGAGGACGAATTGAAGCAGATCGACAAGGAAGTGCGCGACGTCGTGGCCGACAGCGCCGACTTCGCCCAGTCCGATCCGGAGCCGGATGCATCCGAGCTCTACACCGACATTCTGATCTGATCCGGGCGGAGGAACCAACATGCCGATCGATATTCTCATGCCCGCCCTGTCGCCGACGATGGAAGAGGGCACGCTGTCCAAGTGGCTCAAGAAGGAAGGCGAAGCCGTCAAGGCCGGCGACGTGATCGCCGAGATCGAAACCGACAAGGCAACCATGGAAGTGGAAGCCGTCGACGAGGGGACGATCGCCAAGATCGTCGTTCCGGCCGGCACTGAAAACGTCAAGGTCAATGCGCTTATCGCCGTGCTTGCGGCCGACGGCGAAGACGTCGATCAGCTCGGCAAGGGCGTCGGCGAGGAAAAGGTGCAGCCTGTAAAGGTCGACGACGCGCCGGCGGCCGCCAAGGTTGTGCCGGCCGCAATTACCGTCCCGGCCCAGCCGATCGCGCCGGTCGCCGCCGATCCGGACATTCCGGCCGGCACGGAAATGGTCTCGATCACCGTTCGCGAGGCGCTGCGTGACGCCATGGCCGAGGAAATGCGCCGCGACGACGACGTCTTCGTCATGGGCGAGGAAGTGGCCGAGTACCAGGGCGCCTACAAGATCACCCAGGGCCTGTTGCAGGAGTTCGGCGCCCGTCGGGTGATCGACACGCCGATCACCGAGCACGGCTTCGCCGGCGTCGGGGTTGGCGCGGCGATGACCGGCCTGAAGCCGATCGTCGAGTTCATGACCTTCAACTTCGCCATGCAGGCGATCGACCAGATCGTCAACTCGGCGGCAAAGACCCTCTACATGTCGGGCGGCCAGATGGGCGCGCCGATTGTATTCCGCGGTCCGAGCGGCGCGGCCGCCCGCGTCGCCGCCCAGCACTCGCAGTGCTATGCCGCCTGGTATAGCCACATTCCGGGCCTCAAGGTCGTCATGCCCTACACGGCAGCTGACGCCAAGGGCCTGCTGAAAGCTGCGATCCGCGACCCGAACCCGGTGATCTTCCTCGAGAACGAGATCCTCTACGGCCAGCACTTCGATGTGCCGAAGCTCGACGATTTCGTGCTGCCGATCGGCAAGGCTCGCATCCATCGTTCCGGCAAGGACGCCACCATCGTCTCCTTCGGCATCGGCATGACCTATGCGACGAAGGCGGTCGCCGAGCTGGAGAAGGAAGGCATCGACGTCGAGCTGATCGACCTGCGCACCATCCGCCCGATGGACCTGCCGACGGTCATCGAATCGGTCAAGAAGACCGGCCGTCTCGTCACCGTCGAGGAAGGTTTCCCGCAGAGTTCGGTTGGCACGGAGATCGCCACCCGCGTCATGCAGCAGGCCTTCGACTATCTCGACGCGCCGATCCTGACGATTGCCGGCAAGGACGTGCCGATGCCGTATGCGGCCAACCTCGAGAAGCTGGCGCTGCCGAGCGTCGGCGAGGTCGTCGAGGCGGTGAAAACCGTCTGTTACAAGTAAGGGGAGGGCGGAGACATGCCGATCAACATCACCATGCCCGCCCTGTCGCCGACCATGGAGGAGGGCAATCTCTCCAAGTGGCTCGTCAAGGAAGGCGACACCATCAAGGCCGGCGATGTGATCGCCGAGATCGAGACCGACAAGGCGACCATGGAAGTGGAAGCCGTCGATGAGGGCACGATCGCCAGGATCGTCGTTCCGGCCGGTACCGAGGGCGTCAAGGTCAATTCGCTGATCGCGGTGCTCGCCGCCGAGGGTGAGGACGTCAAGGCGGCGGCGAGTGCTGCCGGCAACGGCTGGGCACCCGCTCCAAAGGCAGAAGCGGCCGCATCCGCGGCGGTGCCGGCACAGGCGGCACCAAGCGCCCCTGCCGCATCGGCCGCGTCTGCGGCGCCCTTTGCCGCCCCGGCCAAGGTCGACGGCAACCGCACCTTCTCTTCGCCGCTGGCCCGTCGTCTCGCCAGGGAAGCGGGCATCGACATCGCGGCGGTCACCGGCTCCGGTCCGCATGGCCGCGTTGTCAAGGCCGACGTCGAAGCGGCGGTTGCCGGTGGCGGAGCGAAGAAGGTTGCCGCCGCGCCGGCCGCGGCTGCCGCTGTACCGGCAGCCCTTGCCAAGGGCCCGTCCGACGAGGCCGTGCTCAAGCTGTTCGAGGAAGGCTCCTACGAGCTCGTGCCGCATGACGGCATGCGCAAGACGATCGCCCGCCGCCTCGTCGAATCCAAGCAGACCGTTCCGCACTTCTACGTCTCGGTTGATTGCGAGCTCGATGCGCTGATGGCGCTGCGTGCGCAGATCAATGCGGCCGCCCCCGAGCGGGACGGCAAGCCGGCCTACAAGCTGTCGGTCAACGACATGGTCATCAAGGCCATGGCACTGGCACTTCGGGATGTTCCGGACGCCAACGTCTCCTGGACCGAGTCCGCGATGGTCAAGCACAAGCATTCCGACGTCGGCGTCGCCGTGTCGATCCCGGGCGGCCTGATCACGCCGATCATCCGGCACGCGGAAACGAAGAGCCTGTCGGCCATCTCCAACGAGATGAAGGACCTCGGCAAGCGCGCCAAGGAACGCAAGCTGAAGCCGGAAGAGTACCAGGGCGGCACCACCTCGGTGTCCAACATGGGCATGATGGGCGTGAAGAACTTTGCCGCCGTCATCAACCCGCCGCATGCGACGATCCTCGCGGTCGGTGCGGGTGAGGAGCGCGTTGTCGTGAAGAGCGGCCAGATGGTCATTGTCCAGGCGATGACGGTGACGCTCTCGACCGACCACCGCTGCGTCGACGGCGCACTCGGGGCCGAGCTTCTGCAGGCCTTCAAACGCTACATCGAGAATCCGATGGGGATGCTGGTTTAATGCCTTTTCCCTCCCCCTTGCGGGGAGGGTGTCCGCGCAGCGGACGGGTGGGGGTGCCGACGAGGGGGAGACAGCCAGCCATGGCGTGGAATCGTGAGAATCCGAAGCCAGCCAGCCGGGAGGCTATAAGGAACGCGCCGCGCTTGCGTCGGTCCTTGACTGACGCGGAACGTCGGCTCTGGACTGCCCTTCGCAAAGAGTTGCCGGAGGTGCCGGGCACGCATTTCCGACGCCAGGTGCCGATCGGTGGTTACGTAGCGGATTTCGTTTGCATGGGAAGACGTCTCATCATCGAAATGGATGGCGAGATCCATGCGGACCCGCAACAAAAGAGACGGGATGCGGAACGTGATGCCTATCTTCGGGCTCAGGACTTTCGGGTCATTCGAATCAAGAACCGTGATGTGATGCTGGATATGAAAGCCGTTCTTAGAACGATAACGGTCGAGCTCGGGGGATACACCCCCACCCCTAGCCCCTCCCCGCAAGGGGGAGGGGTACGAGGAGCCTCTGAATGAAAACCGTCCTCTGCTACGGCGACAGCCTCACCTGGGGCTATGACGCGGAGACGCTCGGGCGCCATGCGCCGGAGGACCGCTGGCCGAGCGTCCTGCAGAAGGCGCTCGCGCGCGAGGTGCAGGTGATCGCCGAGGGGCTGAACGGCCGGACCACCGCCTATGACGACCATCTCGCCGATTGCGACCGCAACGGCGCCCGCATCCTGCCGACCATTCTGCACAGCCACGACCCGATCGACCTCGTCATCATCCTGCTCGGCGCCAACGACATGAAGCCGACGGTCTGCGGCACGGCCTTCGGCGCGGTTCAGGGCATGGAGCGGCTGGTTGAATTGGTGCGGCACCACGCCTGGTCGTTCGACAGCGAGGAGCGGCCGGACATCCTGATTGTCGCGCCGCCGCCGCTCTGCGAAACGGCCAACACCGCCTTTGCGGCGATGTTTGCCGGCGGCGTCGAGCAGTCGGCGATGCTGGCGACGCTCTATGCGGATCTGGCCGACGAGAAGGGCTGCGGCTTCTTCGACGCGGGTTCGGTGGCACGGACGACGCCGCTCGACGGCGTGCATCTGGATGCGGAAAACACGCGGGCGATTGGCCGGGGGCTCGAGCCGGTCGTGCGCATGATGCTGGGGCTTTGATGACGATGTTTGATGGAGATCAAGGAGTTACCCATTTGGCAGTCTAGGCTTGCGGCATCGACTTGAAAAGGAGATGCGACCATGCCGAACACACCGCACCAGCTGGCAGAGGAATTCCCGGACTATGTCGGCAAGATCCGGCACTTGCGGGAGACAGACGGGCACTTTCGCCGCATCACGGATGAATATGAGGTGGTGAACCGAGGGATCCACCGGGCCGAAACGAACATCGAGCCTGCGGACGACTTCCACATGGCGGACATGCGGAAGGAGCGGATGCGGCTCAAGGATGAAATCTACGGGATGCTGACGCGGCTGGAAGCTGCCGACACGCATCCCTGAGGACCGGAGATGCTTCCGCTCCTCGGACAACGACGGTGGTGCCTTCAACGGAAGACGCCCACAGAAGATAAAGAGGAGTGGAAGCGCTCATGGCGAACGCCTACGACGTCATCGTTATCGGTTCGGGTCCCGGTGGCTATATCGCCGCGATCCGCGCCGCCCAGCTCGGCCTCAAGACGGCGATCGTCGAGCGCGAGCACCTGGCCGGCATCTGCTCCAACTGGGGCTGCATCCCGACCAAAGCGCTGTTGCGCTCGGCCGAAATCTTCCATTACGCGAAGCATCCGGGCGATTACGGCATCAAGATCGACGGCACGGTGACGCCGGACCTGAAGGCGATCGTCGCCCGCTCGCGCGGCATTGCCCAGCGGATGAACGGCGGCGTCGGCTTCTTGATGAAGAAGAACAAGGTCGACATCATTTGGGGCGAGGCAAAACTGACCAAGCCCGGCGAGATCGTCGTATCGAAGTCCTCGAAGAAGCCGGTCGAGCCGCAGGCGCCGCTGCCGAAGAATGTCCTGCCGGAAGGCACTTACACCGCCAAGCACATCATCATCGCCACCGGGGCGCGCCCGCGTGCGCTGCCCGGCATCGAGCCGGACGGCAAGCTGATCTGGACCTATTTCGAGGCGATGAAGCCGGAGGACATGCCGAAGTCGCTGCTCGTCATGGGGTCCGGCGCGATCGGCATCGAGTTCGCCTCGTTCTACCGCACGCTCGGCGTCGAGGTGACGGTGGTGGAGGTCATGCCGAGCGTCATGCCGGTCGAGGATGCGGAAATCTCCGCGTTTGCCAAGAAGCAGTTCGAAAAGCAGGGCATGAAGATCCACCTGGAGGCCAAGGTCACCAAGGTGGAGAAGGCCGCCAATTCGATCACCGCTCATGTCGAGATGAAGGACGGCAAGGTCGAGAAGATCACGGCCGACCGGATGATTTCCGCGGTCGGCGTTCAGGCCAACATCGAAAACATCGGGCTGGAAGCACTCGGCGTGAAGACCGACCGCGGCTTCATCGCCATCGACGGCTACGGCAAGACCAACGTGCCGGGCATCTACGCGATCGGCGACGTCGCCGGCCCGCCGATGCTTGCGCATAAGGCCGAGCACGAGGCGGTGATCTGCGTCGAGAAGATCGCCGGCCTTCCGAACGTGCATCCGATGGACAAGCTGAAGATCCCCGGCTGCACCTACTGCCACCCGCAGGTCGCCTCGGTCGGGCTGACCGAAGCCAAGGCGAAGGAACTGGGCCGCGACATCCGCGTCGGCCGCTTCCCCTTCGTCGCCAACGGCAAGGCGATCGCGCTGGGCGAGGATCAGGGCATGGTCAAGACGATCTTTGACAAGAAGACCGGCGAGCTGCTCGGCGCCCATCTGGTCGGCGCGGAAGTGACCGAACTGATCCAGGGCTTCGTCGTCGCCATGAACCTGGAGACGACCGAGGAAGAGTTGATGCACACGATCTTCCCGCACCCGACGATCTCTGAAACGATGAAGGAAAGCGTTCTCGATGCCTATGGACGGGCGCTGAACGCCTGAAACGGGCGGCCGGTGAGATGGTTGCGCCTTGGTCGACTGCAGCTTTCTTGCCAGAGGCGTGCGAAGGGGCATGGCGATGGCCCGACCGCTCCCGTCATCCCGGATTTGATCCGGTATCCAGCGGCGCCGCGTCTGCGGCGCGGAAGGTACTTTGTTCGCGCAAGGACTTGCGCGGTCTGGATGCCGGATCAAGTCCGGCATGACGGTGGGTGGGGTGCTGGCTGGCGCGATATGCGCGCTGAAGGATGAGATGCGGCACGGCGTGCCAATGCGTTCCCTCAGCGCGACAAGCAAGGGCAGTCGCCACAGCGCGGACGAACGGGAAGGGAGGCTTGAATGCAGGTGGGCTGGATTGCTGGGATCATCATTGGCGGCGTGGCCGGATGGCTCGCCGGCAAGCTGATGGACCTCCGCTTCGGTGTCTTGATGAACATCGTCATCGGCATGGTCGGCGCCGTGCTGGCGAATGCGATCTTCGATCGGGCCGGCATCCATGTCGCCAGCGGTTGGCTGGGTTACCTCGTGCAGGGTTTCGTCGGCTCCTGCATTCTGTTATTCCTCGCGAAACTCGTCAGGCGTTGACGGCTTTTCGCAGCACGGTCGGTTAAAGGCAGGTATTTATGGTCACGATTCTTGACAGGACCAATGGCGATGAACCGCGTGTCCGTCATCCGGAAAAGGCGCATCGCCCCGACACCGAAGTGCTGCGCAAGCCCGAATGGATCCGCGTCAAGGCGCCCGTTTCGAAGGGCTACCAGGAGACGCGCTCAATCGTGAAGGAAAACAAGCTGGTGACGGTCTGCGAGGAAGCGGGCTGCCCCAACATTGGCGAGTGCTGGGACAAGAAGCATGCCACCTTCATGATCATGGGCGAGATCTGCACGCGCGCATGCGCGTTCTGCAATGTTTCGACCGGCAAGCCGAACGCGCTCGATCAGGACGAGCCCGAGAACGTCGCCAAGGCCGTCAAGCAGATGGGCCTGTCGCACGTCGTCATCACCTCCGTCGACCGCGACGATCTCGATGATGGTGGCGCCGAGCATTTCGAGAAGGTGATCTTTGCGATCCGCGCCGCTTCGCCGGCGACGACGATCGAGATCCTGACCCCAGACTTCCTGAAGAAGCCCGGCGCGCTGGAGCGCGTGGTTGCCGCCAAGCCGGACGTCTTCAACCACAACATGGAGACGGTCGCCGGCAACTACCTGACCGTCCGGCCGGGTGCGCGCTATTTCCACTCGATCCGGCTGCTGCAGCGGGTGAAGGAGCTCGACCCGACCATGTTTACCAAGTCCGGCATCATGGTCGGCCTCGGCGAGGAGCGCAACGAGGTGCTGCAGTTGATGGACGACCTGCGCACCGCCGACGTCGACTTCCTGACGATCGGCCAGTACCTGCAGCCGACCCGCAAGCACCACAAGGTGGAGAGGTTCGTCACCCCGGAGGAGTTCAAGTCCTATGAGACGGTTGCCTACACCAAGGGCTTTCTGATGGTCTCCGCCAGCCCGCTGACGCGCTCGTCCCACCATGCCGGCGACGATTTCGCCCGGCTGAAGGTTGCCCGCGAGAAGAAGCTTCTCGCCGCAGCGGAGTAATTTTCGATCTGCAAGTTGATGCGGGCCGTGGTTGTGAAACTGCGGCCCGCATCCTTTTGGCTGAGCCGGTTGTCTGCCAAGGCCTGCGGGCGTAGGCTGCCGGTGTCGCCTCTCGCTGGCGGCAAGTTATCGGTTTGTCCGCCAGGAGGTTGCGGATGGATATCGAGGCCCTGTTCCGACAGGCGGCAGACGAGGCCGCCCGGTATCGCAATTCCGTTCCCGATCGGCTGCATCGACCCGGTCAGGACTACGCGGCGGCATCGGCGGCATTCGAGGAGCCCTTGCCCGAGGCCATGTCCGAGCCGTGTGCGATCCTTGAAGCGCTGGTGGCGCGGGCGGAACCCGGCCTGCACCTGATGACCGGCCCCCGCTTCTTCGGCTGGGTGATCGGGGGCTCGCATCCCGTCGGCGTCGCCGCCGACATGCTCACCTCCGCCTGGGGCCAGAATGCCGGAAACCATTCCGCGGCCCCGGCCGCTTCTGCCGCCGAGGCGATTTCCGCGCGGTGGCTGCTCGAGCTGCTCGAACTGCCGCGGGAGAGCTCGGTCGGCTTCGTCACCGGCGCGACGGTCGCAAATTTCACCTGTCTGGCGGCGGCGCGCGGCGAAGTGCTGCGCGGGCAGGGCTGGGATGTCGACGCGCAAGGGCTGTTCGGCGCCCCGCCGATCACCGTGCTGATCGGCGACGACGCGCACACCACCGTGTTTTCGGCCTTGCAGTTTCTCGGTCTTGGACGGGAGCGGGTCATCAGGATCGCAACCGATGAGGAAGGGCGCGTTCGACCGGATGCGTTCGTGACGGCGCTGGCAGCCATCGAAGGGCCGGCCATTGCCATTTTCCAGGCCGGTCAGATCAACACCGGCGCCTTCGACAGTTTTGCCGAATTGATCCCTGCCGCGAAGGCAAAGGGCGCCTGGGTGCATGTCGATGGTGCCTTCGGTCTCTGGGCGCGAGCCTGTCCTGCCAAATGCCCGCTCGCGGCCGGCATCGAAATGGCCGACAGCTGGGCGACGGACGGGCACAAGTGGCTGCAGACACCCTACGACTGTGGTTATGCGATCGTGCGGGACGAACTTGCGCACCGGCGCGCCATGACGATTGCCGCCAGCTATCTGCCGCTGGCGCAGGCCGGCGAGCGGGACCCCTCCCATTACGTGCCAGAATTGTCGCGCCGCGCCCGCGGCTTTGCCACCTGGGCGATGATGAAGCATCTCGGTCGCAGCGGCATTGCCGAGCTCGTGGCGAGAAACTGCCACGCCGCAGCCGAAATCGCCCGCATGCTTGCGGCCCGCGACGGCATCCGCGTGCTGAACAAGGTGCAGCTCAACCAGGTGATTGTCCGCTTCGGCGACGGCCTCGCCCCGGACGCGGCCGACCGGATGACGCAGGATGTGGTTGCCCTGCTGCAGAAGGAGGGGCAGATCTTCGCCGGCGGTGCTGCGTGGCGTGGCCGCCAGGTGATGCGGATATCCGTTTCGAACTACCAGACCGACGAGGACCAGGCCGAGATCGCGGCGGAAGTCATCCTCGCGGCCTATGCAAGGGTGTCGTCCGGGATGGCTTGAGCGGTTGGGGCAATGCGACGCTTCTTCGCCGGACCATCTTGTTTCGCGGCCTGTGTTTGAATATCTGGTCAGCATGCCCAAGTTTGAAACACACCGTCCCGTCCCGCATACGCCCGAGCAGATGTACGCCCTCGTTGCCGACGTTGAGCGGTACCCCGAGTTCCTGCCGTTCTGCGAGGGGCTAGTCGTGCGCTCGCGCAAGGAGCGGGACGGAAAGGAGCTTCTGATCGCCGATATGACGGTCGGCTACAAGGCGATCCGGGAAACGTTCACGACGCAGGTGCTTCTTCACCATGCCGAGCTTGCGATTGACGTGAAATACATCGACGGCCCGTTTCGCTATCTCGACAATCGCTGGCGGTTCGAGCCGCGTGGCGAGGGTGGCTGCAACGTCCACTTCTTCATCGATTACGAGTTCAAGAGCCGCATCCTCGGCGCCTTGATGGGGTCGATGTTCGACCGGGCCTTCCACATGTTCTCAGAAGCCTTCGAGAAGCGCGCGGGGACGATCTACCGAAGCTGAACACCCGGCAGGCTGCCATGCCGTCGGCGGTGACGGGCATCCGGCAGAGGCTTCAGTTGGCGCCGAGGTCCAGAAGCATGGCCAGCGCACTTCGTACCGTGGCAAGCCGGATCTGCTGCCGGCCGATGTCGCCGTAACGCATTTCCAGATGCCGGCATTCGCTGTTGCGCCGGGCTGCGGCGAGATGAACGAGTCCGACCGGCTTGTTGGCCGAACCGCCCGCGGGGCCGGCGATGCCGGTGACGGCCACGGCGATGTCCGCTTCGGAGCCGGCCAGCGCGCCACGGACCATTTCAAGCGCAGTTTCGCGCGACACGGCCCCATGCGCCGCGAGCGTTTTCTCCGATACGGCGAGCAGCTTGATCTTGGCGCGGTTGGAATAGGTGACGAAACCGCAGTCCACGACACTGGACGATCCCGGTATCTCGGTCAGCAGTGCGGCGATGAGGCCGCCGGTACAGGATTCGGCCGTCGCCGCCCGAAGCCCGCGCGCGCTCCAGTCCTCCACCAGTCTTCGCGCTGTCTCCTCGAGGTCGGCGGGCCACATGGTCATAGCTGCGGGCTCCGGTAGACGACGGTGGCGGTGGCGATCGCTGCGATGCCCTCGCGGCGGCCGATGAAGCCGACCCTTTCGTTGGTCGTCGCCTTCACCGAGCAGCGATCGAGGCTGATCCCCAGCATGTCGGCTAGGTTCTTCCGCATTTCCTCGCGGCGCGGGCCGATCTTCGGCGCTTCCGCGATCAGCGAGACGTCCGCATTCATGATCACGCCGCCCCTGTCGCGCACGATCTTCGCCGCATGTTCGAGAAAGATGCGCGACGCGGCGCCCTTCCATTGTGGATCGGAGGGCGGGAAGTGGTCGCCGATGTCGCCGGCGCCGCAGGTGGCAAGCAGGGCGTCCGTCAGCGCGTGCAGCGCCACGTCCGCGTCGGAATGGCCTGAAAGTTTCTGGTCGTGCGGCAGGAAGATGCCGCAGAGCGTCACGCCGTCCCCATCGACCAACTGGTGGACGTCGTAGCCGTTGCCGGTGCGCACGTCGGGCAGGGCGGTTGCGGAAAGGCGCGCGTCGGCCATGGCGATATCCTTTTGTAGCGTCAGCTTGACGTTGTCGATGGCGCCTTCGACCAGGCGGACCGGGATTGCGGCCCACTCGGCAATTGCTGCGTCATCGGTAAAATCGTCGCGCCCGCTGGCGGCGGCGCGCCGATGGGCGTCCAGAATGGTGGCAAAATGAAAGGCCTGCGGCGTCTGTGCTGCAAACAGACCGGCGCGCGGCACCGTTTCGGCAACAAGACCATCGCCATCCGCGCGTTTCAGCGTATCGGTGACGGGAATGGCGGGGAGCACGGCGCGGTCGCCTGCGACAAGGGCCGTTTCGATCCGCCGAAGCAGATCCGCATCGACGAAGGGGCGGACGGCATCCTGAATGAGAACGTGGGTGATGTCGGATCCGGCGAGCGCCTCAAGTCCGGCGAGGACGGATTGTTGCCTCGTCCGGCCGCCAATGACCGTGCGGATGCGTGCCTCGCCGTGCGCCACGCGGGCAAGAGCGTTGGCAAACAGGTCTCTGTCGTCGGGATGGATGACGACAATGACGTCCCGGGCCGGGCGCCAGTTGATGAAGGCTTCCAGCGTGTGCGTGATCACTGGCTTGCCACCGATGCTGCGGTATTGCTTCGGGCCATCCGGGTGAGACCCCGCCCGTTCTCCGCGTCCCGCGGCGACGACGATCACGCCGCACGAGAGCCTGCTGTTCTCGCCCATGCCCTGCCACTTCCTCATTCAGGTGTTTCGGCCGGTTTAGACCGTTCGTCGCAACAAGGCCAGCGATATGCGGAAAATTGCGGGTGACGGTCGAAACGACTTGGCAAGTCGAAATCGACTGGCTAAAAATAGTGCATAACCTCCCTCTGCATGAAAGATGAGCATTTGATTCAGGCGGATCTCTCGGCACCCCTGACGATCGGCAATCAGACCCTGCGCAATCGCGTCGTGCTGGCGCCGATGTCGGGCGTGACCGACCTGCCGTTCCGTGAACTCGCGTGGCGCTTTGGCGCGGGCCTCGTGGTTACCGAGATGGTGGCAAGTCGCGAACTTGCCGGCAATGCGCCTGAGTCCTGGGCGCGGATCCGCAATCGCGGAATTCGCCCGCACATGGTTCAACTCGCCGGCCGCGACGCGCACTGGATGGCCGAGGCGGCGCGCCTTGCGGAGGCAAGCGGCGCCGACATTATCGACATCAACATGGGCTGCCCGGCCAAGAAGGTCATCGGCGGCTACTCCGGTTCGGCGCTGATGCGCGAGCCTGACCACGCCCTGCGCCTGATCGAGGCCACCGTTGGAGCCGTCAAGGTGCCGGTGACGGTGAAGATGCGGCTCGGCTGGGACCATGACAGCCTGAACGCGCCGGACATTGCCGCGCGCGCCGAGGGCGCCGGCGTGCAAATGATCACCGTGCATGGCCGCACCCGCATGCAGTTCTATGAGGGCAGGGCGGACTGGGACGCGATCCGCGCGGTTCGCGATCGGATCACGGTGCCACTGATCGCCAATGGTGATGTGGACACGGCGGAAGACGCCGCGGACATCCTGAGCCGGTCCGGCGCGGATGCCGTCATGGTCGGCAGGTCTGCGCAGGGGCGGCCATGGCACCCCGCCGTGCTCGCGGGAGCCTGTGATGAACCGACCCGGGCGCAGCGCGCCGAGACCGCCGTGGAGCATTACCGGATGATGCTGGATTTCTACGGCCCCGTCGCCGGCCTGCGCCACGCGCGAAAGCACGTCGGCTGGTACCTGGAGCGCCATGCTCCCTGGCTGGAGCGCACGGAAAAGGCGGCGCTGATGACATCGACCGACGGCGAATTCGTCGCAACCCGATTGGCCGAAGCCCTGATCGCGCCCGGCGGGCCGGCGACGCTGGAAGAGAAGGCGGCATGAGCGGCGCGGGCAGTAAAGAACAGTTCGACGGCAACGGGCTGGCTCTGGCGGTGTTGAACGCGATGCAGCACCCCGTCATCCTGGTCGACGAAGCCGGTCACATCGCCTTCGCCAACTGGGAAGCGGAGTCGTTCTTCGGGGCAAGCGCCAGCCATTTGTCGCGGCATGAATTCAGCAATTTCATTCCCTTCGGAAGTCCTCTTCTGACATTGATTGAACAAGTCAGGGAGCGCCGGGCGCCGGTCAACGAGTACCGTGTGGATCTGAGTTCGCCACGACTCGGGGCCGACAAGCTGGTCGATCTCTACGTCGCGCCGGTCACCAGTGAACCCGGCTCGGTCGTCGTCGTCCTGCAGGAGCGGTCGATGGCCGACAAGATCGACCGGCAGTTGACCCACCGCGGCGCGGCCCGGTCCGTTACCGGGCTTGCGTCAATGCTCGCGCACGAGATCAAGAACCCGCTTTCGGGCATTCGTGGCGCGGCACAGATCCTGGAGACGTCCGTGTTGGACGAGGACCGGCCGCTGACGCGGCTGATCTGCGATGAGACCGATCGCATCGTGTCGCTTGTCGATCGCATGGAGGTTTTCTCGGACGAGCGTCCGGTCGACCGTGTCGCGCTGAACATTCATGCCGTCCTTGATCACGTGAAGGCAGTGGCGCGCGCCGGTTTCGCCCGCAACGTCAAGATCACTGAGAACTACGACCCATCCCTTCCACCGGTCTTCGCCAACCGCGACCAGCTGGTTCAGGTGTTCCTCAACCTGATCAAGAATGCGGCGGAGGCGATCGGCGACAGGTCGGAGGGGGAGATCCTGCTGACGACCGCGTACCGGCCGGGCATCCGGTTGTCGGTGCCGGGAACGCGGGAAAAGGTGTCGCTGCCGCTCGAATTCTGCGTGCACGACAACGGGCCAGGCGTGCCGCCAGACCTGCTGCCGCACCTGTTCGACCCCTTCATCACGACCAAGACCAACGGATCGGGTCTCGGTCTGGCGCTCGTCGCCAAGATCATCGGCGGTCACGGCGGCATCATCGAATGCGACAGCCAGGGCCACCGCACGACCTTCCGCGTGCTGATGCCGGCATCGAAGGGTGGCAGCGAGGATGACGATCTCTCCCGAGAACAAAGGAACTAGCAGATGACAGGCGCCACAGTCCTTGTTGCCGATGACGATGCGGCGATCAGAACCGTTCTCAACCAGGCGCTAAGCAGAGCAGGCTACGATGTTCGGATTACCTCCAACGCCGCAACCCTGTGGCGATGGATCGCCGCCGGCGAGGGCGACATCGTCGTGACCGATGTCGTCATGCCCGACGAGAATGCCTTCGACCTGCTGCCAAGGATCAAGAAGGCGCGCCCCGATCTGCCGGTTCTGGTGATGAGCGCCCAGAACACCTTCATGACCGCGATCAAGGCGTCTGAACGCGGCGCCTATGACTACCTGCCCAAGCCCTTCGATCTGACCGAACTGATCGCGATCATCGGGCGCGCGCTGGCCGAGCCGAAGAAAAGGCCGGCGAGACCGGATGACGACCTGCAGGATGGCATGCCGCTGGTGGGGCGCTCGGCGGCGATGCAGGAAATCTATCGGGTGCTGGCGCGGCTGATGCAGACGGACCTGACGCTGATGATCACCGGCGAATCCGGGACGGGCAAGGAACTGGTCGCGCGCGCCCTGCACGACTATGGCAAGCGCCGCAATGGACCCTTTGTTGCGATCAATATGGCGGCGATCCCGCGTGACCTGATCGAGTCGGAACTGTTTGGCCATGAGAAAGGCGCCTTCACCGGCGCGCAGAACCGCTCGACCGGCCGCTTCGAGCAGGCCGAGGGCGGCACGCTGTTTCTCGACGAGATCGGCGACATGCCGATGGACGCGCAGACGCGGTTGCTGCGGGTGCTCCAGCAGGGCGAATATACGACCGTGGGCGGGCGCACGCCGATCCGCACCGACGTCCGGATCGTCGCCGCCACCAACAAGGACCTCAAGCAGTCGATCAATCAGGGGTTGTTTCGAGAGGATCTCTACTATCGGCTGAACGTCGTGCCGCTGCGGCTCCCTCCGCTGCGCGACCGGTCGGAAGACATCCCCGACCTCGTTCGCTATTTCGTCCAGCAGGCCGAAAAAGAGGGACTCGATGCCAAGCGATTCGATCAGGAGGCGCTGGATTTGCTGAAGGCGCATCCCTGGCCTGGCAACGTGCGGGAACTGGAGAACGTTGTCCGCCGCCTCACCGCGCTTTATCCACAGGATGTGATTACAAGCGAAATCATCGAATCCGAGCTTCGCGCGGATATTCCCGATAGCCCGATCGAGAAATCCGCGCCCCGCAATGGCGCTCTCACGATCGCCCAGGCGGTCGAAGAGAACATGCGCCGGTATTTTGCCAGTTTCGGCGATGGCTTGCCGCCGCCCGGGCTCTACGACCGCGTTCTCGCCGAGATGGAATACCCCCTCATCCTTGCCGCGCTGACGGCCACCCGGGGCAACCAGATCAAGGCGGCCGATCTTCTCGGCCTCAACCGGAATACGCTTCGCAAGAAGATCCGGGAACTGGGTGTCTCGGTCTATCGCAGCTCCCGCCTGGCTTGACTTCGCGTCGGTCCGCGTTGCATTTTCGCCACATTGTGTTGCTTGGTGGTAACAGATGCGGCGGTGGCGAATAGGCTGAGTCTCTCCGCCGTTTCCCATGCAGATCAGCGGTCGCCGCTGGTCGCGGGGCGTCAAAGCGGACGAGGGCCCGGTCGGTCTCGATCGGTGGAGCGAGTGCAGCGAATGGATGAGAATGCGACGTCGATCGAGGGCGGCGACGACAGTGCCGGCAATACGCGCGACCGCAGGGCATCGTTCGCACTCCCGGGCCTCCTGCTTGCCGGCGGGGCGCTGATTGCGGCGACGCTGTCGCTCTTTATCCTGCTCGGTCTGACGCCGATCAAGCCGGTGACGAATGTCATCATTGCTTCTGTGGCGGTGAATGCGCTGTTCGTCCTTGGCCTGATGATCCTGATCGGCCGCGAGATCGTGCGGCTTTTGCGGGCCAGGTCGCGCGGACGCGCTGCTGCCCGGCTGCACGTGCGCATCGTTGCGCTGTTTTCGATCGTGGCGATCACTCCGGCCATTCTCGTAGCGATTTTTGCGTCGATCACGCTCGATGTCGGGCTCGATCGGTGGTTTTCCATCAGGACGCAATCGATCGTCAGCTCTTCGCTGAATGTGGCGCAGGCCTATGTGCTGGAAAACGCCAGCTACCTGCAGGGCCAGACCGTCTCGATGTCGAACGATCTGGAACGCAACCGGCAGCTCTACAGCCTCGACCGCACCGGCTTCACCGATCTGATGACGCGGCAGGCCCGCGGCCGAGGCATGCTGGGCGCGTTCCTGGTGCGCGGCGACGGCACGCTGATCCTGCGGGCAAACATACCGACCGACAAGCCGCTGCCGACGGTACCGGACGAGGCCCTGAAGGCGGCGGCAGCAGGCCAGCCGACGCTGATTCCACCGGGGACCACCAACCTCGTCGGCGCCGTCATCAAGATCGACAACATTCCGGACACCTATCTCTACACGGTGCGGACGGTCGATCCGGAAGTGATGCGCTCCATGCGGCTGATGGAGGACAACACCGCCGAATACCGCGCGCTGGAGGCCGGGCGGACTTCGCTCCAGGTCGCCTTCGCCGTGCTCTATCTCGGCTTCGCGCTCATCGTGCTGCTCGCGGCGATCTGGACTGCGATTGCCGTGGCCGATCGGATCGTGCGGCCGATACGCCTGCTGATCGGTGCCGCGGACGCCGTTGCTGCCGGCAATCTCGACGTCGAGGTGCCGGTGAAGAGCGCCGATGGCGATGTCGGCAGCCTGTCGCGAACCTTCAACAAGATGATCGCCGAGATCCGCGCCCAGCAGGGCCAGATCCTCGACGCCAAGGACGAGATGGATCATCGCCGCCGCTTCATCGAGGCCGTTCTGTCCGGCGTTACGGCTGCCGTGATCGGTGTCGAAGAGGGGGGAAGACTGACGATCGCCAACTCGTCGGCCGAGCAGTTGTTCGGTCGCAGCGCTGGAACGCTGGTCGGTGCGCGCCTGGCAGAGATAGCGCCCGAAGTGGATGCCGTGCTGCAGGAGGCCTCGCATCGCTACCGCAACGACCATCGCCGGCAGATCAACATCATGCGCGGCGGCACCGAACGCACGCTGAACGTGCAGGTGACGCGCGAGGAGACGAAGGACGCGGTCGAATCCTATGTCATCACGATCGACGACATTACCGATCTCGTCATCGCGCAGCGCTCCACCGCCTGGGCAGACGTGGCCCGAAGGATCGCCCACGAGATCAAGAACCCGCTGACGCCGATCCAGTTGTCGGCGGAGCGGATCAAACGGCGCTACGGCAAGCAGATCGACCAGGAAGACCGCGCCGTCTTCGACCAGTGCACCGACACGATCGTGCGGCAGGTGGAGGACATTGGCCGGATGGTCGACGAGTTCTCGGCGTTTGCCCGCATGCCGAAGCCGACCAAGGACAAGTCCGATCTGCGGGCAATCCTCAAGGATGCCGTGTTCCTGCGGGAGATGGGCAACAGCCATGTCGCCTTCCTGAAGGAATTCGGCGACGAGCCTCTTATCGGCAATTTCGATGCCCGCATGCTCGGGCAGGCCTTCGGCAACGTCATCAAGAACGCGGTCGAGGCGATCGAGGCGCTGGCGGCGGACGCGCAGCGTGGCGAGCGCAAAGTGCTCGTTCGGGCACGCCGGGAGGAGAGCGGCCATTTCGTCGTCGACATTGTCGACAACGGCAAAGGCCTGCCGACCGAGAACCGGCACCGGATACTCGAACCCTACATGACGATGCGCGAGAAGGGTACGGGCCTCGGCCTCGCAATCGTGAAGAAGATTATCGAAGACCACGGTGGACAACTCGAATTGCACGATGCTCCGCCGGACTTCGACCACGGCCATGGGGCAATGATCCGTGTGATCCTGCCCGTCGAGGACAAAATGGCCGTCGATGCGGATGAAACTGACAAGGAACTGACCCATGGCCTCTGACATTCTGGTGGTGGACGACGAAGAGGATATTCGCGAAATCGTGTCCGGGATTCTGTCCGACGAGGGCCACGAGACGCGGACCGCCTTCGACAGCGACAGCGCGCTTCAGGCGATCAGCGACCGCCTGCCACGCCTCGTCTTCCTCGACATCTGGATGCAGGGAAGCAAGCTCGACGGGTTGGCGCTGCTCGACGAGATCAAGAGCCGGCATCCGGACTTGCCGGTGGTGATGATTTCCGGCCACGGCAATATCGAGACCGCGGTTTCGGCCATCCGTCGCGGCGCCTACGACTTTATCGAGAAGCCGTTCAAGGCGGATCGACTGATTCTGATCGCCGAGCGCGCGCTCGAGAACTCCAAGCTGAAGCGCGAAGTGACGGAACTGAAGCGGCGCTCCGGCGATGCGGTGGAACTGATCGGCACATCGGTGGCGGTGTCGCAACTGCGCCAGACGATCGACAAGGTCGCCCCGACCAACAGCCGCATCATGATCCTCGGACCCTCCGGCGCCGGCAAGGAACTGGTGGCGCGGATGATCCATCGCAAGTCGACGCGCGCCGGCGGGCCTTTCGTGGTGCTCAACGCCGCGGCGATCACGCCGGAGCGGATGGAAATCGCGCTGTTCGGCACCGAGGGAGGGGGCGGCCAGCAACGCAAGACGGGCGTGCTCGAGGAAGCCCATGGCGGCATTCTCTATCTCGACGAGATCGGCGAGATGCCGCGCGAGACCCAGAACAAGATTCTTCGTGTTCTCGTCGACCAGCAGTTCGAGCGCGTCGGTGGCTCCAAGCGGGTGAAAGTCGATGTGCGGATCATTTCCTCGACCGCCTACAACCTGGAGAGCCTGATTGCCGAAGGGGCGTTCCGCGAAGATCTCTATCATCGTCTCGCCGTGGTACCCGTGCGCGTTCCGGCGCTTGCCGAGCGACGTGAGGACATTCCCTTCCTGGTCGACCTGTTCATGCGGCAGATCAGCGAACAGGCCGGCATCCGTGCGCGCAAGATCGGTGAGGACGCGCTTGCCGTCTTGCAGGCACACGACTGGCCGGGCAACATCCGGCAGTTGCGCAACAACATCGAACGGTTGATGATCCTTGCCCGCAGCGATGGCCCGGACAGCCCGATCACCGCCGACATGCTGCCGACCGACGTTGGCGACATGCTGCCGAAGGTGTCTTCGCAAGGCGACCAGCACATCATGACACTGCCGCTGCGCGAGGCTCGCGAAATGTTCGAGCGCGACTATCTGATCGCACAGATCAACCGTTTCGGCGGCAATATTTCACGGACCGCGGAGTTCGTCGGCATGGAGCGGTCCGCGCTCCATCGCAAACTGAAGTCGCTTGGCGTCTAGTTCGGCCGGCACCGCAAGGGGTATAGAATGAAGGTCATCATCTGTGGGGCTGGCCGGGTCGGCTACGGGATTGCCGAACGCCTCTCCCAGGAGGGCAACGACGTTTCGGTGATCGACACCTCGGCGCCGCTCATCTCTGCCATCACCGAGACGCTCGACGTCAGTGGCATTGTCGGCCATGGCGCCTATCCCGACGTGCTCGCCAAGGCGGGGGCCGACGAGGCGGAGATGATCATAGCCGTCACGCTGCACGACGAGATCAACATGGTCGCCTGCCAGGTGGCCCATTCGCTCTTCAAGGTCCCGACCAAGATCGCGCGTATTCGCGCGCAGAACTATCTGGCAACGGAATACTCGGATCTTTTTTCCCGTGACGATGTGCCAATCGATGTGGCGATCTCGCCGGAAATCGAAGTCGGCAAGATGGTGCTGCGGCGCATCTCCTATCCCGGCGCCACCGACGTCGTGCGCTTCGCCGACGACCGGATCGTCATGGTGGCGATCGAGTGCATGGAGGATTGTCCCGTCGTCAATGCCTCGATGCGGCAGTTGACCGATCTGTTTCCGGACCTGAAGGCAACGGTGACGGGAGTATACCGGGACAACCGGCTTTTCGTCCCGCATTCGACCGATGAACTGCAGACCGGTGACCTCGCCTATGTCGTCTGCGAAAACACGCACGTCCGTCGCACCCTTTCGCTGTTCGGCCACGAGGAAAAGGAAGCGGCGCGCATCGTGATTGCCGGCGGCGGCAACATCGGTTTGTTTGTGGCAAAGACGATCGAGGAGTTCCAGCCGAAAACGCGGGTCAAGATCATCGAAAGCGATCGTGAACGCGCGATTCACATCGCAGAACAGTTGAAAAGCGCCGTGGTCCTTCACGGGTCCGCACTGGACCAGAAATTGCTCCAGCAGGCCGAGATCCAGGATGCGGACCTTGTCGTCGCCCTGACCAACAACGATCAGATCAATATTCTCGGCAGCGTGATGGCGAAGAAGCTCGGTTGCAAGCAGAACCTCGTGCTTCTGAACGAGCCATCGTTCCAGGACTTCGCCAAGAGTCTCGGGATCGACGCGCATATCAATCCGCGCGCGGTGACGATGTCCGGCATCCTCCAGCACGTCCGAAAGGGGCGGATCCGCTCGGTTTATGCCGTGCAGCGCGGATCAGCGGAGGTGATCGAGGCTGAGGCGCTGGAGACCTCGCCGCTTGTCGGCGCACCCTTCCGCGAACTCGAACTGCCCGACGGCATCCGCATCGGGGCGATCTATCGCGACGGAACCGTCCTGCGTCCCGATGGCGACATGAAGATCAAGGCCAAGGACCGGGTGGTATTGTTCGCTACGGGTGACGCCGTGCGGCACGTCCAGCAGCTTTTCCGTGTCAGCATTCAATACTTCTAAAGGTTTCAGGCGGTTTTCATGCCACGTTTTGCCTATGTCAACGGAAGATATGTCCGCCACAGCGATGCCGCGGTGCATGTGGAAGATCGCGGGTACCAGTTCGCCGACGGGGTCTACGAGGTGTGCGAGGTGCGGCACGGCCTGATCGTCGACCTGACGCGGCATCTGGACCGCCTTGACCGGTCCTTGCGGGAAATCCGGATCGCCTGGCCCATGACGCGGGCGGCCCTGATATCCGTGGTCCGGGAACTGCTGAGGCGCAACAAGGTCCACAACGGCCTGTTCTATCTGCAGGTGACGCGCGGCGTCGCCCGTCGTGACCATGTCTTTCCCGCCGATGGTACGCCGTCTTCGATCGTCATCACCGCAAGAGCGACCGACCCGCGCATCATCGCGGCCAAGAATGCCAACGGCATCAAGGCGATCACGGTGCCTGAGAACCGATGGGACCGGGTTGACGTGAAAACTGTCGGCCTCTTGCCGAATGTGCTCGCCCGCCAGCAGGCGAAGGAGGAAGGCGCGCAAGAAGCGATCTTCGTCGACGCCGAGGGCTGCGTGAAGGAGGGCGCTGCAACCAATGTCTGGATCGTCGATGGAAACGGTACGCTCCGCACCCGCCCGGCCGACCACGGCATCCTGCGAGGGATCACGCGGACGACATTGATGGAGGTCGCGGAAAAGCTCGAACTCGCGGTCGAGGAACGCCCCTTTACGGTCTCGGAAATGCTGGCGGCACGCGAGGTGTTCATCACGGCCGCAACGAGCATCTGCTTTCCGGTGGTGGAGGTCGACGGAAAGGTCATTGCCAATGGCCACCCAGGCACCACCGCCCAGAAGCTGCGGGAAGCATTTTTCGCCGTTGCGGAGAAGACAGCGATTTGATACCAAATCCGACGGGGGCGGCAAACAGTGTGCTTGTGAGGGCTCCCCGGGCATTTTTGTTTATCAGTCAACCGATCAGCAGGATCGGCAATCAAGAAAGTAGCGGCGCCATGGCGGAACGTTCTCAGAATTTGCAGGACCTTTTCCTTAATACCGTTCGCAAGCAAAAGATTTCCTTGACGATCTTCCTGATCAACGGTGTTAAGTTGACCGGCGTAGTTACGTCGTTCGATAACTTCTGCGTCCTGTTGCGTCGAGACGGTCATTCGCAACTCGTCTACAAGCACGCAATCTCCACCATCATGCCCGGCCAGCCGCTGCAGATGTTCGAGACTGAAGAAAGCGCCTCCTGACAAGGTAACGGCACATTAGCAAGCGAGATACAAGCCAGGAATCCATCGTGCCGGAGCGCGAGAAGCGGCGTGACGATTCGCGCGCAGTGGTCATCGTTCCGGTTTTTAAAAGGGCGAGGGCGGTCGATGCGACCGGGCCTGTCGCGCGGTCAGACGAAGCGCGTCTGGCCGAAGCGATCGGTCTGGCCCGGGCGATCGACCTTGACGTCGTCCACTCGGCGATCGTGGCGGTGGCGCAACCCAAGCCTGGGACGCTGCTCGGCACCGGCAAAATCGAGGAAATCTCGGCTGCGCTCGATGCGAGCGACGCGGGCCTTGTGATTGTCGATCATCCGTTGACGCCGGTGCAACAGCGCAATCTCGAGAAGGAGTGGAACGCGAAGGTCATCGACCGGACCGGCCTGATCCTTGAGATCTTTGGCCGTCGTGCCTCGACCAAGGAAGGCACGCTGCAGGTCGAGCTGGCGCATCTGAACTACCAGAAGGGGCGGTTGGTCCGCAGCTGGACCCACTTGGAACGCCAGCGCGGCGGCGCAGGCTTCATGGGCGGTCCGGGTGAAACGCAGATCGAAGCGGACCGGCGGCTCCTGCAGGAGCGGATCGTGCGTCTGGAGCGCGAACTGGAGCAGGTGCGTCGCACGCGCCAGCTTCACCGCGCCAAGCGCAAGAAGGTGCCGCACCCGATCGTGGCGCTGGTCGGCTACACCAACGCCGGCAAGTCGACGCTCTTCAACCGGATCACCGGCGCGGGGGTGCTGGCCGAGGATATGCTGTTTGCCACGCTCGATCCGACGCTGCGCCGGATGAAGCTGCCGCAGGGCAGGACCGTGATCCTTTCCGATACCGTCGGTTTCATCTCCGACCTGCCGACCCACCTCGTGGCCGCCTTCCGGGCAACGCTGGAAGAAGTTCTGGAAGCCGACCTGATCCTGCACGTGCGCGACATGTCCGATCCGGACAACGGGGCGCAGGCCGGCGACGTGCTGCGGATTCTCGCCGATCTTGGAATCGACGAGAAGGACGGTGCCGAGCGCATCCTGGAGGTCTGGAACAAGATCGACGACCTGCCGCCGGAAGCCCGCGATGCGCTGGTGCAAAAGGCGGGGGCAACGCCGAATACCATCGCGGTGTCCGCACTCACCGGCGAAGGGGTGGACAAGCTTCTGGACGAGGTCAACAGGCGGCTGTCCGGCGTTCTGGTGGATCGCGACGTCGTTCTTCCCGTGGACAAGCTCCAGTTGCTGCCGTGGCTCTACGACCATTCGATCGTGGACGAGCGCGAGGACCTGGAAGACGGCAGCGTCCGCATCACTGTGCGGCTGACGGAAACCGAGGCCGGGGAACTCGACCGCCGCTTGGGGCATGGAGCCCGACGGCCGCTCGAAGATTGGGAATAAGGATTGTCCGGGCGGCGGCGATTAGAGTTGCCGCTCGATCGCCTTCGCCGCCTGCCAAAGCTCCTCCATCCGCTCCAGCGTTGCCGCCTCGAGCGTCTCGCCTGCGGCTTGAAGTTCCGTCTCGATATGGGCGAAGCGGCGGCGAAACTTGGCATTCGTGCCGCGCAGCGCCATCTCGGGATCGGTGTCGGTATGGCGGCCGATGTTGACCACGGCAAAGATCAGGTCGCCCAGTTCGTCCGACACCTTCTTGCGGTCGCCGTGACGAAGCGCCTCGCGCAACTCCCCGATTTCTTCCTCGATCTTGTCGAGAATGGGCTCCGGCTCGGACCAGTCGAAGCCGACCTTGGCGGCCCGTTCCTGTAGCTTCAACGCCTCGACGAGCGCAGGCAGCGAACGCTGCACCGAGCCGAGAAACCCGGGTTCGGTCTCCGGTGGCAGGCCGTGCCTCGCGCGCCGCTCGGCCCGCTCTCGCCGCTCCGCCTGCTTGATCGCATCCCATTGGAGTTTGACTGCTTCGGGCGTGTCTGCGCCGGACCGGTCGAAGACGTGCGGATGGCGACGAATCATCTTGCGCGTCACCGCTTCGACGACGTCGCCGAAGCCGAAATCCCCTGCTTCCTCGGCCATTCGGGCATGAAACACGACCTGTAGCAACAGATCGCCAAGCTCGTCGCAAAGGTCATGCATGTCGCCGCGCTCGATGGCGTCGGCCACCTCATAGGCCTCCTCGATGGTGTAGGGCTTGATCGTCTCGAACGTCTGGACGATATCCCAGGGGCAGCCGGTCTCGGGCTGGCGCAGCGCTGCCATGATATCGACCAGGCCCTTAATGTCGCGGGACGGCTGCATGCTGCTCTCTCCGTGGTGCCGCTCAGTTGAGCGGGATGCTGTTGGTCTCTTTGCCCGACTGATAGATGCCGGAGAGCCGATCATAGGCCGACCTGATCCGTGCCGTTTGTGCCTTCAGCGTGCTTTTGAGGGGTTCGTCCTGCGCCTCGACGAGATCGGCGATGAAATAGGAGTGCCAGAAGGCGTTGTTGCGGCGGTAGCCGCCCGGTTCAAGCCCGAAGACCTCCTTCAGGATCTTCAGGTCATGCGGAATTGCGAAGGCATCGCGTGAGTCCTCGTGACTGAAGAAGGAATAGAAATTGTCGAACCCCGCCCAGGTGATGGCGGACATGCACATCGTGCACGGTTCGTGAGTGGACAGGAAAATCAGGTCCTTGGTGGAGATATCTCCAGCCGTTTCATAAAAGCGCTTCAGCGCATGGACTTCGCCGTGCCAGAGCGGATTTTCCAGCTCGTTGTTCGTTTCGGCGACCACGACCGACAGGTCCGATTTCCGCAGGATCGCGGCGCCGAACACCTTGTTGCCGGCGGCGACCCCACGCTCGGTCAGGGGGAGAATGTCGAATTCGATAACGTCGAGCAGGCGTTTCGGTAGCGTGGCTGCGGTCAAGGCCGGGGATCCTCTGTCAAATGTGGGGACTGTACGGCCGCACATCCTTGAGGGGAAGCGCGAAACGCTCCACCGGCTAGCCGTTAACGACTTTCGGCAATGCCTCTGCGGCCGAAACCCGATTACGCCCGTCCTTCTTCGCCTGATAGAGCGCCTGGTCGGCCGCGTTGATCAGGTGCTGATAGTCGGGGTGGCCGGTGTGGAGCGCCACACCGATCGACACCGTTGCACGGATCGGTGTCGCATCGCCGATCGCGATTTCCGCCCCCATGACAGCGGCGCGCACCCTCTCGGCAACCTCAAGGGCGCCGTCCAGGCCGGTCTCGACCAGGGCGACCAGAAATTCTTCGCCACCATAGCGGAACACGATGTCGGCAGTGCGCGTATTGTCGGCGATGACTTCGGCAATCTGGCGCAGCACGGCGTCGCCGGCTGCATGCCCCCAGGTGTCGTTGACCTGCTTGAAATGGTCGGCATCGATCATCATGACGGAAAGGGGCGTTCCGTGCTGCTGGCACAGCGCGATCTCTCGCCCGAGGATCGACGGCAGAAACTTTCGGCTGAGCGTGCTGGTCAGCGGATCGCGGCCGCCGGCTGCGGCGGAAAGGCTCTGGAACAGGTCCGACAAGAGGAACTTGATCTCTTCGACGCGTGTTTGCAGGCTCGCGACGAGCGGCAGGGCATCCGGTCCGTGCAGGGACGCAAGGCTCGCGATGGTTGGAAGCAGTTGCTCGTCGATCTCCTTCATGGCGGTATCGATGCTGTTGAGCATGATCGATCCCTGGAACATCACGCTGGCGCGGTGACGAAACCATAGACCGAATTCCGATGTCGAGATCGGCTTGAGGGCTGCGCTGCCAGCGCCGCCAAGCAGCCCAAAAATGGTGGATTGGCTCCACTCGAGGAGGGCTGCCCGTTGGCTCTCGCGCTCGACATTGACGTCCTGGCCGAGAGTGAACAGCCGGTATGCCTCCTCGATCTTGGCGCGCTGCGCCACGCCGGTGACATAGGCCTGGCTCATCAGCAGCATGGAGTAGTCGACGATCTCGTTCAGGAGGACGATTGCCGTCGCTCCCTCGCTGTTGCCGTGATTGGCCAGAAGGACCTTGGCCACATCGCTCTTGATCAGGCTCGAGCCTTCGAGAACGAGATGGACCGGGATCTTCATGCGCGCATGCACGTCGCCCATCTTCGCCTGGCGTTCGGCGAAAGTCGTCAGATCCTGTTCGGGGTCAAAGGCCGCCAGCGACAGCATCCAGCGCCGAAGAGAGGGGCTCAGACGATCGACGACCACCGCATGGTTGAGAAACCTTGATGCTTCCTCGTGCTGGAAGAAAACCTCGTAAAACCTTTCGACCAGTCGGTCGACGTGTTCCGTGACGACGTCGGACAGGGTCTGTCGCGCCTTGACGAGGCGGTCTTTTTCACAGGAGTACCAGAGGTTCAGGCATTTCGGAGAGGCATTCATGGCGGACCTTCCCAGTCGTTTGCCCTCTCTAGTAAGAGGGAGTTTCAATTTGATTAAAGAAAGAGTTATCGAACTTTGAGAGGCCCGATCGGCCACGCGCCGGACGGGTTTTAAGATGGGGCGAGGGTTGTTTTGCGCCGCCCGCCGGATCGGTGGAACAGAAATGCATGCCGGCCCGCGCACACGATATTCCGTTTCTTCTTTTGCCGGGGCCGATTTGCGATAACGGCGGTCCAAGTGAAGAAGGATCCGTTCGTGAGCAACCAGTCCCGCCTTTCTGTCTTCCCCGCCTTTTTCCGCGTCGCCGGAAAAAAGGTGGTGGTATACGGCGATGGCGATGAGGCCTTTGCCAAGGTCCGACTGTTGCGCAACACGCAGGCGCGCATTGTCGCTTTTGGCCCGGATCCGATTGCCCCGTATGCGGAGTTCCTAGCCGCTAACGGTGTCGAGCACGTGAAGGCGCAATTTTCGGCGGGGCAAATGGACGGCGCAGCGCTGGTCTTCGCCGCGACCGGCAATGCGGCGCAGGACGCGATGATCGTGGCGGCTGCCCGGGCCGAGCGGATCCCTGCCAATGCCGTCGATCAGCCGGACCTTTGCGACTTCTATACGCCCGCCCTGGTCAACCGTGCGCCGGTGGCCGTGGCGATCGGCACGGAAGGCGCCGGCCCGGTGCTCGCGCAACTGATCCGGGCGCGTATCGATCAGGTTCTGTCGCCGTCGCTCGGTGGGCTCGCCCGTCTGGCGGCCGAGTATCGCGATGCCGTCGAGCGTTTCGTGCCGCGCGGCGTGTCGCGGCGCATATTCTGGCGCGGCTTCTTTGCCGGCGATGTGGCCGATGCGGTGCATGCAAACGATATCGGCGCTGCGCGCCGGTCCGCCGATGCGCTGCTGGCCAGATCGGGGCAGGCGGAGGGACGTGTCTGGCTCGTGGGTGCCGGGCCCGGCGCCGAGGATCTCCTGACCTTGCGCGCGCAGCGGGTGATGATGGAGGCAGACGCGATCGTCTTCGACGCGCTTGTGCCCCAGGTCATCGTCGACATGGGGCGCCGCGATGCCGAGCGGATTTCCGTCGGCAAGCGCAAGGGCTGCCATTCGAAGTCGCAGGACGAGATCAACGACCTGCTGGTGGAGCTTGGCCGAGCAGGCAAGCGCGTCGTGCGGCTGAAGTCCGGCGACCCCCTCGTTTACGGCCGTGCCGCCGAGGAAATGGCGGCGTTGCGCGAGGCCGGCATCACCTATGAGATCGTCCCGGGTATCACGTCGGCCTTCGCCGCCGCCGCCGATTTCGAGCTGCCGCTGACCCTGCGCGGCGTCGCCTCGTCGCTCGTGTTCACCACCGGCCATGACCTGACTGGTGCGGTGCTGCCGGACTGGGCGCGGCTGGCGGTGTCCGGCGCGACGATCGCCGTCTATATGGGGCGCACGGTTGCCGCCTCCGTCGCCGGGCGCCTCATGCAGGCTGGGTTGCCTTCGGAGACCACCGTCGCCGTGATCGAGAACGCCAGCCGGGCCGACAGGCGCCTGCTGCACGGCACGCTCAAGGACTTGCCGGACCTGCAACATCGCGACGAATTGACCGGCCCGGTGATGGTGATCATCGGCGACGCGGTCGCCGGCGCAAATTTCGAACATTCCGTTCCGCTCGTCCGCAACCGTGCGACGGCGGAAACCGCATTGCTGGGAGCATGACATGACAGAAAAGGTTCTGACCGCAAACCGGTTGGCGGACGGCGTATCGGTGTGGCTCGACGCCGCCGGCACCTGGAACGAGTCGCTGCAGGCAGCCTTCGTCGCCCGGCACAAGGAGGCCGTCGAAGCGCTGGAGGCAACCGGCCGGCAGGCCTTTGCCGACAACAAGGTGGTCGATGTCAATGTTGTCGACGTCGAGGAAATCGATGGCGTCCTGCGGCCGCTGCGCATGCGCGAACGTATTCGGGCCGAAGGTCCGTCCATCCCCTATGCAGCCGGTTATGCCGGGCTGAAGACGACGCGCGCGGCTGCGGCCTGAGGACCAGACATGTATCGTTACGATGAATTCGACCACGCTTTTGTTGCCGGCCGTGTCGCCCAGTTCCGCGACCAGGTGGCGCGCCGCCTGTCCGGAGAGCTTGCCGAAGACGCGTTCAAGCCGCTGCGGCTGATGAACGGCGTCTATCTGCAGCTCCACGCCTACATGCTGCGCGTCGCGATCCCCTATGGCACGCTGAACAGCCGCCAGATGCGGATGCTCGCCCATATCGCGCGCAAGTACGATCGCGGTTACGGCCATTTCACCACGCGCCAGAACATCCAGTTCAACTGGCCGAGGCTTGCCGACATGCCCGATGCGTTGGCGGATCTTGCCACTGTCGAGATGCACGCGATCCAGACCTCGGGCAACTGCATCCGCAATGTCACCGCCGACCATTTCGCCGGGGCGGCCGCCGACGAAGTGGCCGATCCGCGGCCCTATGCCGAGATCCTGCGCCAGTGGTCCTCGGTCCACCCGGAGTTTTCCTTCCTGCCGCGCAAGTTCAAGATCGCCGTCACCGGCGCCGAGCGCGACCGCGCGGCGATCCAGGTGCACGATATCGGCCTGCACCTGAAGAAGAACGACCAGGGTGAGATCGGTTTTGCCGTCTATGTCGGCGGCGGGCAGGGCCGCACGCCGTTGGTCGCCAAGAAGATCCGCGACTTCCTCCCGGAGGCGGACCTGCTGTCCTACATCACCGCGATCATGCGCGTGTACAACCTCTACGGCCGCCGCGACAACAAGTACAAGGCCCGCATCAAGATCCTCGTGCACGAGACGGGCGTGGAGGAATTGACGCGTCAGGTCGAGGCCGAGTTCGCCGAACTGAAACACAGCGAGTTGAAGCTCCCCGAAGCCGACATCCGGGCGATCGCCGCCTATTTCGCCCCGCCCGCACTCGCACCGCGTGCCGAGGGCTGGGCCGGCCTGGCGCGGTGGAAGAAGGCCGATCCGGAGTTCGCCCGCTGGGTCCAACAGAACGTCCAGCCGCACAAGCACCCCGACTACGGCATGGTGACGATCTCGCTCAAGCCCATCGGCGGCATTCCCGGCGACGCGACGGACGCACAGATGGAGGCGGTTGCCGACATTGCCGAGGACTATGCCTTCGACGAGATCCGCGTAAGCCACGAGCAGAACCTGATCCTGCCGCATGTGGCGCTCGCCGACCTCGAGCCGGTCTATCGCGCGCTCGTGGCCGCCGGGCTTGCCACGGCGAACGCCGGATTGATCACCGACATCATCGCGTGCCCTGGGCTCGATTACTGCGCCCTTGCCAACGCCCGCTCGATTCCTGTCGCGCAGGAGATTTCCGAACGCTTCGCCTCGCCGGAGCGCCAGGCCGAGATCGGCGAACTGAAGATCAAGATCTCAGGCTGCATCAACGCCTGCGGCCACCACCATGTCGGCCATATCGGCCTGCTCGGCGTGGAGAAGAAGGGCGAGGAACTCTATCAGATCACGTTGGGCGGTTCGGGCGACGAAAACACGTCGATCGGCGAGATCATCGGCCGCGGCTTCGAGCCGGAGAAGGTGACGGATGCCGTCGAGGTCATCGTCGACACCTATCTCGGCTTGCGCCTTGACGCGTCCGAAACCTTCCTTGCCGCCTATCGCCGTGTCGGGCCGCAGCCGTTCAAGGCTGCACTCTACGGCACTGCGGCAGAAGCGGCATGACGGGGGCGCGTGACATGACAAAAATCTGGAAAGAAACCGGATTCGTCGGCGACGATCCATGGGTGATCGAGACCGAAGAGACCAAGGTTGGCTCGAACGAGAAGGCGATCATCGGCCTTGAAGACTTTCTGGCGCGGGCAAAGGAAGGCAAGGAGGGCGGGTTCGGCGTGCTGATCAAGCCGGCGGACGACGTGCGCCGGCTCGCCGGACATCTGGACCGCGTTGCGCTGGTTGCCGTGGCGTTCCCCGCCTTCAACGACGGGCGCGCATTCAGCCATGCGTCACTGCTGCGCTCGCGCCTCGGCTTTACGGGCGAGGTGAGGGCGGTAGGCGACATCCTGATCGACCAGATCCCGCTGATGCTCCGTTGCGGCATCGACAGCTTCGCGGTCTCCAACGCCACGGCATTGAAGCGGCTTGCGGAAAATCGCCTGCCGGGAATTGCCAACCATTACCAACCGACGGCCAAGCCTTCGATGGAGGCGAAATCCTATAGTTGGCGCCGCATTGGCTGACGACATATTGTCGCAAATCGGGCTCGTCGCCGGTTGCCCCCGGCAGCGGGCCTTTTCCGTTTCCCTTGGAAACTATATATCCCAGCCACGACACCGGAAGTGAAACGCATGCAAATTGCGCATGGCCGGGTTCCATTGGAACGCAATGCCTTTCTTCGCCGCGCGCGATATAATATTTGCTCATACGCACAAACGTCCGATCGAATGCAGGAAACCACCACGCATGAACGCGCCAGCCAAGACTGAAGAATTCGCAGCTACCGTTCCCGCCGGGGTCTATGCCGAAACGGTGACGAACGTGCAGCACTATACCGATCGGTTGTTTCGGTTTCGCATGACGCGCCCCGCCGGCTTCCGCTTCCGCTCCGGTGAATTCGCCATGATCGGGCTGATGGTGGACGGCAAGCCGATCTATCGCGCCTATTCGATCGCAAGCCCCGCCTGGGACGAGGAACTCGAGTTCTTTTCGATCAAGGTGCCGGATGGCCCCCTGACGTCGCATCTGCAACAAATCAAGCAGGGCGATCAGGTGCTGATGCGCAAGAAGCCGACCGGTACGCTGGTGCTCGATGCGCTTACTCCGGGCAAGCGTCTCTATATGTTTTCGACCGGAACCGGCATCGCGCCGTTCGCAAGCCTGATCCGCGATCCGGAAACGTATGAAAAGTTCGACGAGGTGATTCTCACCCACACCTGCCGTGAGGTGTCGGAACTCAAATACGGTTTCGATCTGGTCGAGGAGATCGCCAGGGACGCGCTTCTGTCCGAGATCGTTGGCGGCAAGCTGCGCCACTACGCGACCGTGACGCGGGAGCCGTTCGCCTACCAGGGGCGCATCACCGACCTCATCCGTAGCGGCAAGATGTTCGCCGACCTCGGCGTCCCCCCGTTCGATCCCGCGGTCGATCGCGCGATGATCTGTGGTTCCGCAGCGATGCTGAAGGAGACCAAGGCCCTGCTCGAACAGGCGGGTCTGACCGAGGGCGCCAACAGCAAGCCGGGCGAGTTCGTCATCGAGCGCGCTTTCGTCGACTGATTCGATCGTCCCTCTTGTCACGACCCGGCGCATGGCTGCCAGACGCGGCTAGCTTGGGCGCGGACGGCTAGCCTCTAGAACTCGCCGATATAGGCCATCAGCCTGGACATGTCGGCCGCCGCCGCTGCGGCGTCGCCATCGCAGATTGCTCCAATCACCTTCAGGTGGAGATCGACGGACCGTTTCATGTGCCGATCATCGGCCTTTGCAAACCAAAGACGCCTGGCGTGGGGTTGCAGCGGCGCGAGGGCCGCGGTGAGAAACCTGTTCGGGCATGCGGCTTCCATTGTCTCGTCGAACGTCTGGTCGGCGGCAAGAAAGCCTGCCATGTCCGATCGAAGCGCGCTGTCAGCCATCGCCTCGGCCGTAACGAGCAGCCGCTCCCGGTCTTCCTTGGAGGCATGTGACGCGACGAGTTCTGCGGCGAGCGGCTCAAGCCGTTGACGCGCGGCGAGAACGTGCACGTGATCGTCCGCACCGATGCTGGCGATCTGCAGGCCAACGCGCGGTTTGACCTCGATCATTCGCTGCCAGGCCAGCTTCTGGATCGCCTCGCGCACCGGGGTGCGGCCATGGCCGGCAAGGTCTATAAGCTGTCTTTCAGTGACCGGTGCGCCGGGCTCAAGCTTGAGCGTCACGATCAAGCCTTCGAGGGCCAGGTAGGCGAGGTGGGCCTGTGACCCGGTTGCTCTCGTCATCGGCTGGATGTCCGTGAAATACCAAATTCGCCGCCCGCGTCGGGCGACTCGGTTGATATATCACAACATCGCCCACGGGCGATGCCGAGCTTCAAGCCACTGTGCGCGGTTTTCCGCGCTGCCTCGCAGGGACACCGATGCAGGAAACGGTAGCGAAGGGAGGCCCTGCAATCGGGGCCTCCCTTCGCGGGCTGATTCAAGCCAGCAGGAAATCGCCCTTGTTCAGGTCGGCGATGTCGAAGTTCTTCAGAAGCAGGATGTCTGTCGCAGCGAACGTGATGTGCACGTCCGCGCCCACCTGGTCGGCCTTGCTCATGACCGATGAAGCGCTCTTGAAACCATAGCTGCGCAGATCGATCTGATCCAGGCCGTTGGTGAAGTCGAGAATGGTGTCTTTCCCGTATCCCTTCCTGAAGATGAAATCGTCATAACCCGACCCGCCGGCAAGGATGTCGTTACCGGCGCCGCCATTCAGAACGTCGTTGCCGGCACCGCCCGACAACCGGTTGGCGTAGCCGTTGCCGATCAGCTTGTCGTTGTAATTCGTGCCGTACAGGTTCTCGATCGAAGAATAGATGTCGCCCTTCGCATCGTTGGTGTTGAGCGACGGGTTGGAGAGGCTGGCCGTCACACCCTTCGTCGCCGTGGCATAGCTCGCCGTGTCCGTGCCGCTTCCACCATAGAGTCTGTCCGCACCAGCGCCGCCATAGAGGGCGTCGGAGCCTTCCTGGCCGTACAGCCTGTCGTTGCCGTTGTTTCCGTACAGTCTGTTTGCCGCCTCGTTGCCGATGATCTCGTCATTGCCCGAGCCGCCTTTGGCATTCTCGATCAGGGAGCGCGTGTCGTCCCGGTACAGCAGTGCGTTGAAGATGTTGCCGCGGGCATAGCCGTCGTTCGGGCCACCGCCGAGATCGGCAAGCTGCACCTTGCTGAACACCGAGTAGGAGCCCGGTCGCAGATCGAGTTCCAGGGCGTTCTTGTAGGAGGAAAGGTCGTAGGTGTCGTTGCCTCCGCCGTCCCAGATGGTTGCAAAGATCCGGTTGGCCCCGGGGGAGATGGCGACCTGACCATTGACATAGGTCTGGCCGTTGCCGGGGTTCCACTTGTAGGTGGTGTTGCCCGAGTTCGTCGTGTAGTCGGCGCCATACATGTGCTGGAGCGCGTAGATGTCCGCCATCATGAAGGTCTGTGGCGCGTCGTAGTCTCCGTACGTATAGCCGTCGCCCACCGCACCCACGAATGTCCGATAGGTCATGACCGTGTATTCGACCGTATCGTATTCCGTCGGCATCATTGCCAGGCCGTCGCCCGTGTGAGCGTGCTCCAGCCCGAGCGAATGCCCGACTTCGTGAATCAGCGTGTGCCAGGCGTAGTTGCCGGCCTTCGGAGTGCGCAGGTTCAACGTCGGATCCCCCGCATAGTCCGTGCCGAACCAAAGGTCGCCGGCTTCCGCATAGGTCCCCGGGAAATAGGCCTTTGCCGTGGGATTGTAATAGGTGGACTCGGCGAAGCGAAGCGTCGCGGTGCTCGACGAATTGCTCTGGGAAACGCCGAGGTTGGTGAACCCCTCAACGGAAAACCCGTCGTTGGCGGCGGAGCCATAGGACTTTTCCAGCGCGAACAGGGCCGCTTTCTTCACGCCGTCCGACACGGCACGGAAACCTTCGTTCGGCTCGGAATAACCGGAGTAATTGTATTGGCTACTCGAGGTCGGGAAGGCGTAGGTGACGCTTCCGCTCCAGGCCGTTTCGCTGAGGATCGAGTCGATGAAGGCGGAGCCAGTGGCGGAGATAGTCTTGGTCTTCTTTCCAATTCCGGTCATTCACAAAAGTCCTTGTCCATATGCAGGCGAATCAATTGGCCGAATTTCTGGTTCGGAACGGTCCAATTTTTAAGGAAACGTGTTAAAATCAAAAGGTTGTGTATCGACGCAGGTGCCGGAGGGGCGGGAAAATGCCATCATGTTGCCAACCATCATATTGACTGTCGTCGCTGCGCTCTGTTCAGCGCCGGCAAATCTGACAAACGCCAAGCCGTTGCCGGAGGCGGTGATGCAAAAGGGTCCGAACGCGGGGGAGGCGATAGCGGCAGAATATGCCCGCCTCAAGGCAAAAGGCACGCGTGAAGCGCTGGAGCTGTTCATCGAACGACATCCAGGCGACCCGCTGGCCGAAAAAGCCAGGCAAGAGATCGAGCGCCTCTACGGCAAGGACCGAGCGCCGCGGTAGAGTGTGCGACTATAGAACGCGGACGGGCGGGCGCAGCAGCAGGATCTCGCACGGGTCGCCGATCTCTGTAGCTTCCGCAAACGGTGGCCGCACGATCAGGCAGTCGGCCGCGGCGAAGAGTTTCATCATCGACGAATCCTGCTTGGCGAACGGCGTTGCTTCGAGCACGCCGTCTCCCCGCTGTGTCACGCTTGCCCGCACGTAATCCTGGCGCTGGTCGTTGGCGGAGAGACGCGCTCCGGCGGTGGCGAAGGTGCGGCGATCGGACTGCGGAAGTCGGGCCAGCCGCCGGATCAGCGGCTCCAGGAAGAGTAAGGCGCAGACCATGCTGGAGACGGGATTGCCGGGAAGGCCGAGGATCTGCATGCCGCCGAGTCGGCCGACCATCAGGGGCTTCCCGGGGCGCATCGCGATCTTCCAGAAATCCAGTTCCATCCCTGCCGACAGCAACACCGGCTGGACCAGATCGAGGTCTCCCACCGACGCGCCGCCCAGCGTCACCAACACATCCGCGCCGCACGCCTTCGCCCACTCGACGGCGTCGAGAATGGCATTTGGTTCGTCCGCGGCGATGCCGAGGTCGATCACCTCGGCACCGGCCTCGCGCGCGATCGCTGCGACCCCGTAAGCATTCGACGCGACGATCTGGCTTGCGCCGAGGGTCGATCCCGGCGGAACCAGTTCGTCACCGGTTGCAAGCAGCGCCACCTTCGGTCGCGCAAAGACGCTGAGCACGGGATGGTTCATCGCCGCGGCGACAGTCAGCCTCCCCGCGTCGAGCAGTTCTCCCTGCCTCAGCACGGCTTCGCCCTCGGTGAAGTCCTGGCCGCGCGGGCGGATGTGGCGGCCAAGCGCCGGGAGGAACCTGGTCCGGATGCGGTTGTCGTCCAACTGTTCGGCGTCCTCCTGCAGGAGAACAGTGTCGGCCCCGGCTGGCATCGGTGCGCCGGTGAAGATCCGGACCGCTTCACCCGGACCGACCGAGCCGGTGAAGGCATGGCCCGCCGCGGACCGGCCGATGACCCGCAACAGCGTTCCGACCTGAAGGATATCGGCGTGGCGCAGCGCGTAGCCGTCCATGGCGGAATTGTCGAACGGGGGTTGCGTCAGGCGGGCGAGAACATCTTTTGCCAGCACCCGACCGCAGGCTTCGTGCAACGGCACGTTTTCTGTCCGTTCCGGCGGTCTTGCTGCGTTCAACAGGCGTTCGAGCGCATCTTCGACCGGCAAAAGCGCCATGGTTAGCTGTTCTCCCCACGCAGGTAGTCGCCAGATCGCCCGCCCGATTTCGCCACCAGACGGATGCCGCCGATTTCCATTTCGCGATCGACGGCCTTGGCCATGTCGTAGATCGTCAGGCAGGCAACGCTGACGGCGGTGAGTGCCTCCATCTCCACCCCGGTGCGGCCGGTCAACTTGGCGGTCGCCTCGACGCGCAAGCCGGGCAGGGCGGGATCCTCGACGATCTCCACAGATACCTTTGTCAGCATCAACGGATGACAGAGCGGAATGAGGTTTGACGTCTGTTTCGCAGCCATGATGCCGGCGAGCCGGGCCGTGCCGATCACGTCGCCCTTCTTGGCGTCCCCTTCCCGGATCAGCGCCAGGGTTTCGGGACGCATCCGGATTGTGCCCTCGGCGACAGCAACGCGGACGGTCTCGGCCTTCTCGCCGACATCGACCATGTTGGCCTCGCCCGAGGCGCCGATGTGGGTCAATGCGCTGCTGGCAGGCGTCGTCATTCGGCCGCCATCACGCTGGAGGCGCCGGTGAGAAGTGCGCGGGTGGCGGCGGTGACGTCGTCCTGGCGCATCAGGCTTTCGCCGACGAGGAAGGTGGAAATCCCGGCGGCCTTGAGCCGCTGGCAATCGGTGTGGGTGAAGATCCCGCTTTCGCCCACGAGCAACCGGTCGTCGGGCACCATCCGCGCCAGCCGTTCGGAAACGGCCAGATCGACGTCGAAGGTTCGAAGGTTCCGGTTGTTGATGCCGAGGAGCTTCGATTTCAGCTTCAGTGCGCGCTCCAGTTCCGCCTCGTCATGGACTTCCAAGAGCACGTCCATTCCAAGCGAAAAAGCGTGATCCTCCAGTCGCTCGGCCTCGTCATCGGAAAGCGAGGCCAGGATCAGCAGGATGCAGTCGGCACCCCAGGCGCGTGCCTCCTGAACCTGATAGGTATCGAACATGAAATCCTTGCGCAGGGCGGGCAGATCGCACGCCGTGCGAGCCTGTGTCAGGAACTCGGGTGCCCCTTGAAAACTCGGCCCGTCCGTCAGGACCGAGAGACAGGCGGCTCCCCCGGCCTGATAGGCTCTGGCAAGGGCCGGCGGATCGAAATCCGGCCGGATCAGCCCTTTGGAAGGACTGGCCTTCTTGATTTCGGCAATCAGTCCGAACGTGCCGGCGGAGCGTTTCGTCAGAAGGTTGGCAAGGAAGCCGCGCGGCGGCTCCTGATCCCGGCTCCTGGCGCGCAGCTCGGCGAGCGGCACGCGTGCCTTCGCCGCCTCGATCTCCTCGCGCTTGTAAGCCTCGATCTTCCTGAGAATGTCGGTCATGAACGAAACCTATCCTTATTCGCCGGCGTTGGAAACCGCGATGAGCCGGGTCAGCGCCGCGCGGGCGCTGCCGCTTTCCAGCGACTGTCGGGCAATATCCATGGCTTCGCCGATCGTCCCGGCCTTGCCGGCGACGATCAACGCGGCGGCGGCGTTGGCGAGCGAGATGTCGCGATAGGGCGTGTCAGCACCATCCAGGACCGCAAGAAGGGCTTCGGCATTGTAGGCCCCGTCACCGCCGCGAATGTCGTCCAGCGTGACCTGGGGAAGGCCAAAGTCGGCGGGCGACAGCTCGAAGGTGCGGATCTTGCCGTTCTCGAGCGCGGCGACCTGCGTCGTCCCGGTCGTCGTTACCTCGTCGAGGCCCGAACCGTACACGACCCAGACGCGCTCGGAGCCGAGGTCGCGCAGCACTTCGGCCACCGGCACCAGCCATTGTGCGGCATAAACGCCGAGCAGTTGGAACTTCACGCCGCCGGGGTTCGAGAGCGGCCCGAGCAGGTTGAAGATCGTGCGCGTGCCCAGTTCGACGCGCGACGGACCGACGTGTTTCATCGCCGGGTGATGCAATGTTGCAAACATGAAACCGAGGCCGGCTTCCGCGACACAGCGAGAAATCGCCTCCGGGCCGATGTCGAGCTTGACCCCCAGGCAGGACAGGGCATCGGCGGTGCCGGATTTCGAGCTTTGCGCGCGGTTGCCGTGCTTGGCCACCGGAACGCCGGTGCCCGCAACGATGATCGAGGCGAGCGTCGAGATGTTGTAGGTGCCGGCCCCGTCGCCGCCGGTTCCGACGATATCGACCGCATCAGCCGGCACCGAAACCGGTAGCATTCGCGCGCGCATCGATCCCACGGCGCCGTAGATCTCGTCCACGGTCTCGCCGCGAACCCTGAGCGCCATGAGAAAGCCGCCGATCTGCGACGGCGTCGCCGAGCCGGACATGATGATCTCGAAGGCAGCGCGCGCCTCCTCGCGATCGAGCGGCTGTCCTGCGGCAACCTTGGCGATGAATGGTTTGAGGTCAGACATGTCCGCTTCCGTGTAATTGCTTCTCTATTGCATGCTGCGTTCAGCAAGCGCCCGGTTGATCGAGACGCCGTAGGACGACTGGAGGTCGCTGACCATCTGGTCGAGAATGTCGTCGCCGCTCGCGCGCGCGACGGCCTCGATCTGCTGATCCGCGGCGGCAAGCGCATCGCCGGCGGCCTCGCTGTTTACGTCGGTGACTTGCAGCACGATCTGGCCTTCGCCGCCGGTGCCCGGCGCATTCGCCACATGGCCGTTGGGGCCTGCAAAGGCGGCGGCGACAGCTGCCGGGCTGAGCACCAGGTCTTCAGTACCGCGCCGCAGGCCGGCTTTCACCTCGACCGCTATGCCCATGTCCGCTGCGATGTCGGCGAGCTTTTCACCCTTGCGGACCCGTTCGGCAATCTCGGCCGCCTTTTTCGCCAGCGCCTCGCGCTGCTGTTCTGCGGTCCAATCCGCCACGACCTTCTCGCGTGCCTCGTCCAGCGTGCGGTCGCGCGCGGGGACGATATCGAGGACCTCGTACCAGAGGTAGCCATCGCGGCCATAGTTGATCGGTGGGCTCTCGAGTCCGACGTCGGTCCTGAAAGCTTCGGCCAGAAGGGCGCTTTCTTCGGGCAAGGGAATGTCTTCTCCGTCCTTGCCCTTGCCGGTGTTATCGACGGCTTCAATGGTCACAGCCTTGAGCTTCGTCTGGCTGGCGGCGTCCTCCAGCTTCGCACCGTTCGCCTGGGCTTCCTCGAAGCGATCGTGCACCGCCATCAGATCCTGGCTCGCCTGTGCCAGCGCCAACTCGCTTCGCAGTTCGTCCTTGACCTCGTCAAAGGATTTGGTCGTTTCAGGTCGGATGTTCGTCGCCCGCAAAATGACGGGGCCGAACATTCCATCGACGACCGGCGATGTGCCGCCGTCGGCAGCGATCGCAAAGGCGGCTTCTGCAAGCGTCTGGTCCGGCATTGTCGCCTTGCTGAAATCGCCGAGCAGGACGTCGGTCGCCATCTTGCCTTGCTCTGCGACCAGC
The DNA here is from genome assembly GCF_041930185.1 of Mycoplana ramosa. Classification (NCBI taxonomy): domain Bacteria; kingdom Pseudomonadati; phylum Pseudomonadota; class Alphaproteobacteria; order Hyphomicrobiales; family Rhizobiaceae; genus Mycoplana; species Mycoplana ramosa. Next base: position 203,342 of record NZ_JBHEEW010000006.1, read on the forward strand.
GCATCGTACGTAGTGCCGGAAGCCAGCTTCGCGGCGGCCTCGTCGGCGGCCTTGCGATCGGCGAAGGTCAGCTGCTCGATGGTGCGCGTCTCTGCGGTACGGTACTTCTCCTTGTTCTTCTCGTAGTCTTCGCGCACCGCCGCATCATCGATCGCCGACGGATCGGCAATGTCCTGCGGCGACAGCGCAACATAGACGATCTTGCGGTATTCCGGCGCGCGATACTTGTCCTTGTTGGCTTCAAACCAGGCCGAAATCACGTCGTCGGCCGGCGTCTTGACCGGATCAATATTGGCGTTGGAGAGCAGCACATAGTCCAGGCTGCGGGTCTCGCTGCTGTATTGTTTGATCGCGTTCGTCAGGGTTGCCGGAGCCTTGTAGCCATCGGAAACGGCTTCGACGATCTGGCTGCGGACGGCCACCTGGCTGCGGTTGCTGATGTAGTCGTTTTCGCGCAGCCCCGCATTGCGAAGGATGGAGGAGAAGGCGACGCGGTCAAACTTGCCGTTCGGTCCCTTGAAGGCGGGATCGTCGGCGATCAGTTGCGCCAGGCGGTCCTCGCTGAGCCCAAGGCTCATGTCGCGGGAGAGCTGGTCCAGTGCGGCGCCGGCGATCAGCTCGGCAAACACCTGGTTCTCGACCCCGAATGCGCGGGCTTGCTCGCTCGTCAGGCGCGTGCCGAAGCGCTGCGACAGCGCTGCGATCTGGCGTTCGTAGGCCAGGCGGAAATCGGTCGGAGAGACCTTCACGTCTCCCACCGTCACCACGGCGCTCGAGGTGCCGGTCACGAGCGAGCTCGAAATGCCCCATACGCCGAATGAGGCGACAAGAATGAGCAACAGGGCTTTCGCAACCCAGGTTTGGGCGCCTTTTCTCAAAGTTTCGAGCATACTTCGCATTCCTAGCTGGTTCGGCGGCTTGCCGTCGGAATTCGTCTCATAACGGAAAGTTCGGCGGAATAGAAGTATAATGGGCAAGCCTGAAACGGTCGCGGCCATGATGTTGCCGACGCGGCTTCAGGCATGCAATCATCGGTTGGTTTCGTGCCCTGGCGGAAACAGGCCAGTGTTCGGCGAATTCCTTCGTCGGCGAAAGATTATAGTCTGAAATAATCGATGAATTGCAGAACGCACGCGTTCTGCGAAGTTCGCATCGGTGGTTTGCCGGGTTGTCGCGAGGAGGGCGCCCGGCAGGAAGGGTATTCGCATGGAATCGACCATAGTGACGATCAACCTGTTCGGTGCGGTGGCGCTGCTGCTGTTTGGTCTGGCGCAGGTCAAGGACGGCGTGACTCGTGCCTTCGGCGGACGCCTGCGCAAGGGGTTGGCGCTTGGTACCGGCGGACCCTTTCGCGCGTTCGTCGCGGGCTTCCTGTCGACAATCGCCCTGCAAAGCTCCACCGCGACCGCGCTGATGACGGCTTCCTTCGTCGAGAAGAACCTCATCCGCTCACGCATGGCGCAGATCGTGCTGTTGGGGGCAAATGTCGGGACGGCGGTCACAGCCTGGATCGTCGCGACCGGCATCGAGTGGGTCTCGCCACTGGTGATCCTGATCGGGTTCGTCCTTTACCGCTCGCGCTCGACGTTTCGGCAAGGGGCGGGCGCCGCCCTGGTGGGCGTTGGCCTGATGTTGCTGTCGCTGCATCTTCTGAGCCTGGCGACCGAACCGATGCGCGCATCCCCCGCGCTGGCCGCGTTTCTTGCCCTGCTCGATGGCGCCTGGCCCGTGGCGCTGGTCTTCTCGACCGCGCTTGCCTTTGTATCCTCCTCCAGCCTTGCGGTCGTCGTGCTGATTCTGTCCTTGACGACCATGGGCATCCTCTCGCCGGCCCTGACCGTTGTTCTGGTGCTCGGCGCCAACCTCGGCGGTGCGATTCCGCCCGTGATCGCAACACTGCGGCTGCCGGCGCCAGCGCGGCGCGTAACGATCGGCAACCTCCTTGTGCGGGCGATCGGCTGCCTGATCGCCCTGCCGTTCGCAGGGATGGCGGCCGACGCGCTTGCCCATCTGCCGTTGCCGGCGACGAAATTGCCGGTCGACGCCCATCTTGCCTTCAACATCGTCGTTGCCCTGATCTTCTGGCCGCTTTCGCCCATTCTGGCGCGCATGATGGAGCGCCTGGTGCCCGACGACCCGATGGCGGAAACGGGACCGCAGCATCTTGACGAAACAGCGTTTGCCACCCCTGTCGTGGCGTTGTCGGGGGCTACCCGGGAGGTTCTGCGCGTCGGCGACCTGATCGAGACGATGCTGATTCACACGATGAAGGCGTTCGAGGACAACAATTCTGCCGAGCTCGAAAAGATCGGCCGGCTTGAAAAGCAGGTCGACGAGTTGCAACAGGCGATCAAAATCTACCTGTCTCGCCTCGGTCGCCAGGGATTGAACGAAGAGAACGCGGCACGGTCGATCGTCATCATCGACTATGCGATCAACCTTGAGCATGTTGGCGACATCATCGAGAAGGGGCTGCAGGAGCAGGTGCGCAAGAAGATCGTCAACGGGCTGCGCTTCTCCGCCGATGGTTATGCCGAGCTGACCGGACTGTTCAACCTGACGATCGACAACCTGCGCATCGCCCAGACGATCCTTGTCACGCGCGATTTCGGGTTGGCTCGGCAGCTCGTCGAGGTGAAGGTCGCGGTGCGGCACCTGGAGAAGGAGTCGGCGGAGCGCCACCTTGCCCGTCTTCGCGATGGTCGTCTGGAGAGCCTGCAGACCAGTTCCCTACACCTGGACATGCTGCGCGACCTCAAACGCATCAACGCGCATCTGGTTTCGGTCGCCTATCCCATTCTCGACGAGAGCGGGCTACTGGTGGAAAGCCGATTGCGAAACAGCGAGTAGCGAAAAGTCCTTTGTCTGTTTATGGGTGCCGATGCCAACCGGCCGCATCCGACACGAGTGAAACGAGGAGCACAATGCGCAAGGACGAGACGACACGCAGTTGCCTGGCTGTCATACTGGCCGCGGGGGAAAGCACCCGCATGAAATCGTCCCTGTCGAAGGTGCTGCATCCGATCGGCAACCGCGCCATGATTGCCCATGTGGTCGATGCGCTGGCCGGGGCAGGGATCACCGAGGTGGCCCTTGTTCTTGGCCGTGACGCCGAGAAGGTCGAAGCAGCCGCGCGAAATCCGCACGTCCGTGCCGAGACCTATATCCAGAACGAACGGTTGGGGACGGCGCACGCGGTCCTTGCCGCGCGCGCGGCGATCGAAAAGGGCTATGATGACGTGCTTGTGGTGTTTGGTGACACGCCGCTTCTGACGCCGGTTCCGCTTCAGGCGGCGCGGGCCGGGCTCGCGGCGGGCAGCGACGTCGTCGTCGTGGGCTTCAATGCCGCCGACCCCTTCGGCTACGGCCGCCTGATCGTCGATAATGGCGAACTGCTAGCGATTCGCGAAGAGAAGGACGCGTCGGTCGAAGAGCGGGCGATCACCTATTGCAACGGCGGCCTGATGGCGATCGACGGCCGCAAGGCGCTGGCGCTGATCGACAGGATCGGCAACGCCAACGTCAAGGGCGAGTATTATCTGACCGACATCGTCGAGGTCGCGCGCGCTTCCGGCGGGCGCGCGACGGCCGTCGAGGCGCCCGAGGAGGAACTGACCGGCTGCAACACCCGCGCCGAGCTCGCCTTCATCGAGCGGCTCTGGCAGCAGCGCAGGCGCACGGAAATGATGCTATCCGGCGTCTCCATGATCGCCCCGGAGACCGTGTTCCTGTCCCACGACACCCGGATCGGTCGCGATGTCACGATCGAGCCGAACGTCGTTTTCGGTCCGGGTGTGACGGTGGAGAGCGGTGCCGTGATCCACGCCTTTTCGCACCTGGAAGGTGCCCATGTCGGCGCAGGGGCGACCGTTGGCCCGTTCGTACGGTTGCGGCCGGGCGCCAATCTCGGCGCCGAGGCGAAGGTTGGCAATTTCTGCGAGGTGAAGAAGGCGGAGATCGGCGCCGGTGCCAAGGTGAATCACCTGACCTACATCGGCGACGCGTTCATCGGCGCAGGCAGCAACATCGGCGCGGGCACGATCACCTGCAACTATGACGGCATCAACAAGCACGAGACCCGCATCGGGGCACACGCGTTCATCGGGTCGAATTCGGCCCTTGTCGCACCCGTCACCATTGGCGACGGGGCCTATGTCGCCTCGGGCAGCGTGATCACCCAGGACGTGCCCGACGACGCCGTCGCCTTCGGCCGTGCCCGGCAGGAAAACAAGCCGGAGCGGGCCAAGGTCATCCGCGAACGCAACGCGGCGATCAAGGCGGCCAAGAAGAAGGCCGCCGAGTAGGTGGCCAACGGCGTTAACGACTGAAACCGAATGTGAGCGCGAACCCATTGCGCTTACTGCAAAAATCGCTACCTGAATGCGGCAGTTTCCACTGCATATCTCCAAAAGGCGGAATCGATTTTCGTTGCGGAATGTGCGCCGAATCAAAGCGCCGGCCATCCATTGCTCGTCCAAGGATCGGCGCGGAGTCCAGAACGGAGTGATTTCATGTGCGGTATTGTCGGCATCGTCGGTAGCGAGCCCGTTGCCGGGCGGCTTGTCGAGGCGCTCAAGCGCCTTGAATACCGCGGCTACGATTCAGCCGGGGTGGCCACCATCAGGGATGGACGGCTCGCGCGCAGGCGGGCCGAGGGCAAGCTCGTCAACCTCGAGGCGCGGCTTGCAGCCGAGCCGCTTGCCGGCACGATCGGCATCGCGCATACCCGCTGGGCCACGCACGGCGCGCCGACCGAGGCCAATGCCCACCCGCATTTCACCGACGGGATCGCCGTCGTGCACAACGGCATCATCGAGAATTTTTCCGAGATCAAGGACGAACTGATCGGGGCCGGCGCGCAGTTCGTGACGCAGACCGACACCGAGGTGGTCGCCCAGTTGCTGGCGCGGTTGCGCCGGGAGGGTCATGGCCGGCGGGACGCCATGCTGGCGATGCTTCGCCGCTTGACGGGCGCCTATGCGCTGGCGGTGATGTTCGAGGACGATCCGTCGACGATCATGGTCGCCCGCAATGGCCCGCCGCTTGCGATCGGGCATGGCCAGGGCGAGATGTTCCTCGGCTCGGACGCGATCGCGCTAGCACCCTTCACCTCCGAGATCACCTACCTCGTCGACGGCGACTGGGCGGTGGTTGGCCGGAACGGCGCGCATATCTTCGATCTCGACGGGAATCCGGTCGAGCGCCGCCGTCAGGTCTCAAATGCTAGCGCCTATATGATCGACAAGGGCAATCATCGCCATTTCATGGAAAAGGAGATCCATGAGCAGTCGGAAGTGGTGTCGCATACGCTGAGCCACTATATCGATTTCATCGACGGAAAGGTGAAGAAACCAGCCGAGTCGATTGATTTCGCATCTTTATCCGGTCTTGCGCTGTCGGCGTGCGGAACGGCCTATCTCGCAGGTCTGGTCGGAAAATACTGGTTCGAGCGCCTGGCCCGCCTGCCGGTCGAGATCGATGTCGCCTCCGAGTTCCGCTACCGGGAGATCCCGCTCAATCCGCAGTCCGCGGCACTGTTCATCTCGCAGTCGGGCGAGACGGCCGACACGCTGGCGTCGTTGCGCTATTGCCGCGATGCCGGGCTGAAGATTGGGGCGATCGTCAACGCGCCGGAGTCGACTATCGCCCGGGAAGCGGATGTCGTTTTCCCGACGCTCGCCGGGCCGGAAATCGGCGTCGCCTCGACCAAGGCCTTCACCTGCCAGCTCGCGGTCCTTGCGTCATTGGCGATCCAGGCGGGTCGCGCGCGGGGCACACTGAGCGAAGCGGAAGAAGCCGCCCTGGTCCGCAGCCTTTCCGAGACGCCGCGCCTGATGGCGAACGTGCTCAACACGATCCAGCCTGCAATCGAGCTTCTGGCGCGCGAACTGTCCAAATGCCGGGACGTGCTGTATCTCGGGCGCGGCACGAGCTATCCGCTGGCGATGGAAGGCGCGTTGAAGCTCAAGGAAATCTCCTACATCCATGCCGAGGGCTACGCGGCCGGTGAGTTGAAGCACGGTCCGATCGCGCTGATCGACGAGAACATGCCGGTGATCGTCATCGCACCGTTCGACCGTTTCTTCGAGAAGACCGTGTCCAACATGCAGGAAGTGGCGGCGCGGGGCGGGCGGATCATCTTCATCACCGACGAGCGCGGCGCGGCGGCGACCAAGCTCGAAACCATGGCGACGATCGTGCTGCCTTCGGTGGACGAGATCATCGCGCCGATGATCTTCTCCCTGCCGATCCAACTGATCGCCTATCACACCGCCGTCTTCATGGGCACGGACGTCGACCAACCCCGTAACCTGGCGAAATCGGTGACGGTCGAGTGATCATCCGTGACGAAACCGCGGCTGACGTCGACGCGATCCGCGCGTTGACGGCAGTCGCATTTGCCGACATGCCCTACAGCGATGGCTCGGAGCCCGCGATCATCGATCGGTTGCGGGAAGCGGGCGCTTTGACGCTTTCGCTGGTGGCTGGAGATCAAGGCCAGGTTGTCGGCCACGTCGCGTTTTCGCCGGTGACGATCGTCGGCGAAGCGGAGGGCTGGTACGGACTCGGCCCGATTTCCGTGCTGCCGGCTTGCCAGGGTCAAGGGATTGGCAGCGCGCTCGTCATCGAAGGTTTGAAACGGCTGCGAGGGCTCGACGCCAAGGGCTGTGTGCTCGCCGGCAATCCGGCCTACTACGGCCGCTTCGGCTTTTCGGTCGATCCCGCCTTCACATGCGCGGGAATCCCGCCGGAGTATTTCATGCGCCTGGCGTTTTCGTCGGTTTACGCGGGCGGAACGGTTGCCTATCATCCGGCTTTCTACGGCTGAGAGAAAAGCAGCGCTGGATCGCGATGACCGAGATCGTACCCCGACTTTCCGTGGCCACGCGGCTCCGCAACAACTTTCTGACCGGGCTGGTCATCTGCGCGCCGATTGCGATCACGATTTGGCTGACATGGGCTTTCATCGACTGGGCGGACAGCTGGGTAAAGCCCTACATCCCCAACCGCTACAACCCTGAAAGCTATTTCCAGTTCGCCATTCCCGGCTTTGGCCTGCTGATCGCGCTGGTCGTGATCACGCTTGTCGGCTTTCTCGGCAAGAACCTCATCGGCCGCTCGATCGTCAACTTCGGCGAATCGATCCTCAACGGCACGCCGCTGGTGCGCACGGTCTACAAGAGCCTGAAGCAGATCTTCGAATCGGTGCTGAAGGAGAAGGGGACGTCCTTCAACAAGGCCGGGTTGATCGAGTACCCGAGCGCCGGGCTGTGGTCGATCGTCTTCATCGCCACCGACGCCAAGGGCGAGATGAAGTCGAAGTTCGAAGCGATGGGGCGCGACATGGTCGCCTGCTTCCTGCCGCCGACGCCGTTTCCGACCGCCGGCTACCTCGTTTTCGTGCCGCGCGAAAAGATCGTGCCGCTCGACATGAGTGCCGAGGATGCGGCGAAGCTGATCATCTCGGTCGGCCTCGTCACGCCGCCGGACCGGCTTGTCGCGCCACCGACGCCGCTTGCAGCCAAGTTGAAGCAGAAATTCAAGAAGTGAGGAGGCTCAGCCGGCGCGCAGGAACCGGATCGCCTCGTCGCGCCGGTAGAGATAGAGCAGCGTGCGCAGCGCGTTGCCGCGTTCGGAGGTAAGGTCCGGGTCCTTTTCCAGTGCGTAGGCGGCGTCTTTCCGGGCGATCTCCAAAAGATCGCCATGGGCTTCGAGGCTGGCAAGGAGAAATCCCGGCGTGCCCGACTGGCGCGTGCCGAGCAATTCCCCCTCGCCACGCAACTTCAGGTCTTCTTCGGCGATCCGGAAGCCGTCCTCGGTCTCGCGCAGGATGGCCAGCCGCGCCCGGCCGTTTTCGCTGAGCGGCCCCTTGTAGAGCAGGATGCAGGTGGAAGCGCTGTCGCCGCGCCCGACGCGGCCGCGCAACTGGTGCAACTGGGCCAGCCCGAAGCGTTCGGCATGCTCGATCACCATGATCGTCGCGTCCGGCACGTCGACGCCGACCTCGACGACCGTGGTGGCGACGAGCAGGCGCGTCGCGCCGTTCTTGAAGGCGAGCATCGCCTCGTCCTTCTGCGGCCCGGTCATGCGGCCGTGGACGAGACCGGCCATGTCGCCGAAGACACGCGCGAGCGTCTCATGGCGCTCCTCGACCGACATCAGGTCTGATTCCTCGGTCTCCTCGACCAGCGGGCAGATCCAGTAGGCCTTCTTGCCCTCGGCAATGGCGGTGCGAAGGCGTTCGACGATCTCGCCTGTTCGTTCCTGCGGCATGACGACGGTCTGGATCGGCTTGCGGCCGGCGGGCTTCTCGGTGAGCTTGGAGACATCCATGTCGCCGAAGGCGGCCAGCACGAGCGTGCGCGGGATCGGTGTCGCCGTCATCACCAGCATGTGCGGCGAAATCCCCTTGGCCGTCAGCCGCAGTCGCTGGTGCACGCCGAAGCGGTGCTGTTCGTCGACCACGGCAAGGGCGAGGTCGCGGTAGGTCACATCGTCCTGGAAGAGCGCATGCGTGCCGATGACGATGCTGGTTTCGCCGGAAGCAATCCGTTCCAGGATCTGGTCGCGTTCGCGGCCCTTCGTCCGGCCTGTCAACACGGCAATGGTGATGCCTGCCGGCTCGGCCATGCGAGACAGCGTCGCATGATGCTGGCGGGCAAGGATTTCGGTCGGCGCCATCAGCACGGCCTGTCCGCCCGCCTCGACGGCTGCAAGCATCGCCATCAGGGCGACCGCCGTCTTTCCCGAACCGACGTCGCCCTGGAGCAGGCGAAGCATGCGCTGGTCGGTTGCCATGTCCTTCAAGATGTCATCGACCGCGGCAGACTGGCTACCGGTGAGCGCGAAGGGGAGTGCCGCCTGCACCAGGCGGCTCAGATTACCGGTGGCGATCACCGGCCGGCCGGCGAGGCGACGCAGGGTCTGCCTAACGAGTGCGAGCGAGAGTTGGCCGGCGAGGAATTCGTCATAGGCGAGGCGCCGGCGGGCGGGCGCCTGCAGGTCGATATCCGCCGCGTCGCGTGGATGGTGCAGGGCTATGAACGCATCCGACGCACTCGCGAAGCCTTGGCGCGCAAGCAGGGCGCCATCGATCCACTCCGGCAGGGCGGGAATGCGCGACACGGCCGCTTCGACCACCTTGCGCAGGGTCCGGGGCGACAGGCCGGCCGTCAGCCCGTAGACCGGCTCGACCATCGGCATCGCCTCCGCCTCGCTGGCCTTGACCATGAAATCCGGGTGGACCATCGAGGCGCGGCCGTTGAACCAGTCCACCTTGCCGCTGACGATCACCTGCTCGTCCACCGGCAGCGCCTTCGCCAGCCAGTCGCCCTTGGCGCGGAAGAAGGTCAGCGCCAGTTCCCCGGTATCGTCGTGCAGGAAGACTCGGTAGGGCACGTTCGACTTGCCGCGCGGTGGCGGCTGGTGACGATCGACGCGACCGGAAATCGTCACGATCGCCCCTTGCGGTGCATGGGCGATTCCCGGCTGATGGCGCCGGTCGATCAGGCTGTGCGGCGTATGAAAGACGAGATCGATGACCCGGCAGTCGTCGATGCTTTCCTGGCCGAGCAGCTTTGCGAACAATTCGCCGGTCTTCGGCCCGATGCCGGGCAGGGAGGATAGGGAGGCGAAAAGGGGATCGAGCAGGGCGGGGCGCATGGTAACAAGATGCCCCGGAGAATCGCCGCTTGGCAAGCTGACAATCCGGTTTCGAGCGTCTATAGAGACCGCGATGGTCGCCGCCGCTAGCCGGCCGGCTCCAGTCGCCACCATGGCGCTGATCCCTTTGGACGGGCGCAGCGATCCGAATGCGGGAAAGACAACGGACATGACCGGCAGCACACGCTCCAGCGCAGACATCGAACCGCGCCGCAAGCGCATTCTCTTCCGGTGCTGGCATCGCGGGATCCGTGAGATGGACCTGGTGCTGGGCGCGTTTGCCGACGCCGAGATCACCACGCTTTCCGATGCCGAACTCGACGAGCTGGAAGCGATCATGGCCGAGGACGATGCGGATCTGGTGAAATGGGTGACGGGTGAACGGCCGGTGCCGGAACGGTTTCGGACCGGACTGTTTCCGCGCATCTGCGCGTTCACGCCGGACTTCTCGCCAGTGACGGCAGAAAGCCTCGGGAAGCCGCGATGATCCCGGGCCTCGACACCGCTGCCCTTGCCGCGATCGGCCAGTCCGCCACCATCGGCGCGGTGCCGAGTGGCGCCGAGCCGCTCATCCTAGCCGAGCTGGCGCGGGAACTCGGTCCCGTCGCCTATGTCATGTCCGACGGACAGCGCGTCGGCGACATGGAGCAGATGCTGGGCTTTGCCGCTCCCGACATTCCCGTGCTCACGCTGCCCGGCTGGGACTGCCTGCCCTATGACCGCGTTTCGCCGAGCGCCGACACCTCCGCGCGCCGGCTTTCTGCCCTCTCGGCGCTGATCGCCCACAGCAGGAAACCGCATCCGGCGATCGTGCTCGTCACCGTCAATGCGATGTTGCAGAAGATGGCTCCGCGCAAGGTCATCGGCAGCCTTGCCTTTTCCGCCCGTCCCGGCAATCAGGTGCGGATGGACGACCTGGCCGCCCGCCTCGAACAGAACGGGTTCGAGCGGGTCGCGACCGTGCGCGAGGTCGGCGAGTATGCCGTGCGTGGCGGCATTCTCGACGTCTTCGTCCCCGGCACCGAGGAACCGTTGCGTCTCGATTTCTTCGGCGACACGCTGGAGAGCATCCGTGCCTTCGATCCGGCCAGCCAGCGTTCGACGGGCCAGGCGAGAAGCCTCGACCTCAACCCTATGAGCGAGGTGACGCTGACGCCGGAGACGATCAGCCATTTCCGCACGCAATATCTTACCCTGTTTGGCGCCGCGACGCGCGACGACGTGCTTTACCAGGCGGTTTCCGAGGGCCGGCGCTATGCCGGCATGGAACACTGGCTGCCGCTGTTCTACGACCATCTGGAAACGGCTTTCGACTATCTTGCCGGCTTCCGCATCGTCACCGACCACACCGCGCGGGAAGCGGCGGCCGAGCGCTCCAAGCTCGTTCGCGACTATTACGAGGCGCGCCAGAATTCCGCCTCCGCCAAGGGGCAATTGGCGCAGGCTACGCCCTACAAGCCCGTCCCGCCCGGGCAGCTCTATCTCGATGACGAGCGCTTTTCCGCCCTTTTGAACGAGCACGATGCGATCCGGCTGTCGCCGTTCAACGAACATGAGGGCGAAGCGCGGCGGGTCTTTCCGATCGAAGCCCGCACCGGAGCGCGCTGGGCCAAGGCCGTCAAGGAGGGAGAGGCCGGCAACGACCGGGTGAACGTCTTCGACCAGGTGGTGAAGTACATCGCCGATCTGCGGTCTTTCGGCCGCAAGGTGCTCATCACCGGCTGGAGCGAGGGCTCGCTCGACCGCCTGATGCAGGTGCTTGCCGAGCATGGCCTCGGCAATGTCGTGGGCGTGTCCGATCTCGCTTCGCTGCGCAAGCTGAAGCCGGGCGAGGCGGGGTCGGCCGTGCTCAGCCTGGAAAACGGCTTCGAGGCCGGCGATCTCGTCTTCATTGGCGAGCAGGACATTCTCGGCGACCGCATGGTCCGCCGCTCGCGCCGCCGCAAGCGCGGCGCCGATTTCATCGCCGAGGTCGCGGGGCTGGACGAGGGCAGCATCGTTGTCCACGCCGAGCACGGCATCGGCCGTTTCGTCGGACTGCGCACGATCGAGGCGGCCGGCGCGCCGCATGCCTGCCTCGAATTGGTCTATGCCGACGACGCCAAGTTGTTCCTGCCGGTGGAGAACATCGACCTGCTGTCGCGCTACGGCGGCGAGGGGAGCGACGCGATTCTCGACAAGCTCGGCGGCGTCGCCTGGCAGGCGCGCAAGGCCAAGCTGAAAAAGCGCCTGCTGGAGATGGCGAACGGCCTGATCCAGATCGCCGCCGCCCGCCTCGTGCGCCATGCGCCGGTGCTGACCGCGCAGGACGGCGTCTATGACGAATTCGCCGCCCGTTTCCCCTATGACGAGACGGAGGATCAGGCCAATGCGATCGACGCCGTGCGCGAGGACCTTGGCGCGGGGCGGCCGATGGACCGGCTCGTCTGCGGCGATGTCGGCTTCGGCAAGACCGAGGTGGCGTTGCGGGCTGCCTTCATCGCGGCGATGAACGGCGTTCAGGTCGCGGTTGTCGTACCGACCACGCTGCTCGCTCGTCAGCACTTCAAGACCTTTTCGGACCGCTTCCGCGGCCTGCCGATCCGGATCCAGCAGGCCTCGCGCCTCGTCGGCTCCAAGGAGCTGGCGTTGACCAAGAAGGAGGTCGCCGACGGCAAGACCGACATCGTCGTCGGCACGCACGCGCTGCTCGGAAGCGGAATCAAGTTCGCTAATCTCGGCCTTCTGGTCATCGACGAGGAGCAGCACTTCGGCGTCAAGCACAAGGAGCGGCTGAAGGAGCTGAAGAGCGACGTGCATGTTCTGACGCTGTCGGCCACGCCGATCCCGCGCACGTTGCAGCTTGCCATGACCGGCGTGCGCGAGCTGTCGCTGATCACCACGCCGCCGGTCGACCGCATGGCGGTGCGCACCTTCATCTCGCCGTTTGATCCGCTGGTGATCCGCGAGACCCTGATGCGCGAGCACTATCGCGGCGGCCAGAGCTTCTACGTCTGCCCGCGCCTCAGTGACCTGGCGGAGATCCAGGAGTTCTTACAACAGGACGTGCCGGAGCTGAAGGTGGCGGTGGCGCACGGGCAGATGGCGGCGACCGAGCTGGAAGACATCATGAATGCCTTCTACGACGGACGCTATGACGTGCTGCTGTCGACGACGATCGTCGAGTCGGGGCTCGACGTGCCGACGGCGAACACGCTGATCGTGCACCGCGCCGACATGTTCGGGCTTGCCCAGCTCTACCAGTTGCGCGGCCGCGTCGGTCGCTCCAAGGTGCGCGCCTTCGCGCTCCTGACCCTGCCGGTGAACAAGAAGCTGACGGCCACGGCCGAGCGGCGGCTGAAGGTGCTGCAGTCGCTCGACACGCTCGGCGCCGGCTTCCAGCTCGCCAGCCACGACCTCGACATCCGCGGCGCCGGCAACCTGCTCGGCGAGGAGCAGTCCGGTCATATCAAGGAGGTCGGCTTCGAGCTGTACCAGCAGATGCTGGAAGAGGCCGTGGCTGAGATCAAGGGTGACGAGGAGATCGTCGATACCGGCTGGTCGCCGCAGATTTCCGTCGGCACGCCCGTGATGATCCCGGACGACTACGTGCCGGACCTGCACCTGCGGCTCGGACTTTACCGCCGGCTCGGCGAGATCACTGAACTGGCCGACATCGACGCCTTCGGCGCCGAACTGATCGACCGCTTCGGTCCGCTGCCGCTCGAGGTCCAGCACCTGCTGAAGATCGTCTACATCAAGTCGCTCTGCCGCATTGCGAACGTCGAGAAGCTCGATGCCGGCCCGAAGGGCGTCGTCATCCAGTTCCGCCACAAGGAATTCCCGAATCCGGCAGCACTGGTCGGCTACATCGCCAAGCAGGGATCGCTGGCGAAGATCCGCCCGGACCAGAGCCTGTTCCTGTCACGCGATCTTCCTACACCGGCGAAACGGTTGACCGGAGCCGCCCAACTGATGACGCAACTGGCGGCGCTGGCGAAACAGGTGAACTGAGGGGGCCGCATGCGAGCCGTGCGGACGTCGAGTCCGGCGCGTCTGTCAAACAACACTACGCTTTGGCTACGGACCAACAGGTACTTGCCGCAAGTTTCAGTGCAGCGTTCTGTGACAACGCGTATTGATGTGCGGCTTCAATCGAGCATGCGATTGCATCCGGTCGTTGTGGGGCCTTTCGCAGGTATTGCCACGAGCAGGCCATGGCGACTGCTCCTTACCCATCATAGCATTACTTGCTGCCGACACGCGATGCTAAGCAAACGGCATGGCTTGCAACAATTTGTCCTGAGTATCAGAAGATGGAACTACCGCGGCGGTAGGTTCGGGGAATCGATGAAGAATATCAGAGTATGAGATGGGGCCGGCGATTGGCTGCCCCCTGAATCCAATGTAATCTTGAAACTTAAAGCCATCCCCCTTGATCCGTCGATCACCCTCCATCCACACGGATGGAACGCCGTAAGCGTCCGCTACGATCAGTCCATGCAGGCTGCTCGATACTACGACATCGGATGACGCGATGTGCTCAGTTATCGTTTTTGGATCACCCAACAGGTCGATGATGCGCCAATTTTTGGGAAGAGAGGATGAGTGGCTGCGAACAAAGTCGGCATGGGTGATGAAATGCGGAATGACTGAAACTGCGGCCGTTGTCTTCGCGGGTTTCGGCCAAATGAGAGGCAAAAGAAGAGCGGGGTCCCCCATCGGTATGTTGAGAAGCCCAATCTTATCAAGGCTCAAAGGGCCGCGAACCGCATGAACGGTCAACCTTTGTGGCCAATATGCCATGCCTTTGCTATTCATGTAGCCGGAACCCCAGGCATGCAACGCACGCCAAGGCCGACGCCGGAGAGGGTTAACTCCCTTTCGCCTGTGATAGCTGTCCAATATGCTTCCGATGCCGATTAAATCGGCTCTGGCCATTTCTACGAATTGGGGATCGATATTAAACAGTTCTCGTAACAGCGGAGACATCAGGTTGTCACCGTAGTTCTCTGGCTGGTCACCGAATTGGGCACCAGTGGACGCGGCATATACTTTGATCGTCCTCATGGGGCCTCGGTCCAAACGGATTGCCAGTTGTCGTATTGCTTGTTTATGTTCCGGTCACCACGCCAATCTCGCCCAATGTCTAATATCGGGTAGTTCGGAGCGTCGCCGAGCACCAAACTGCGAAAATCTGCCACATAGCGTTCAAGCGCCGGATTGACGCTTTTGTAGAACTGTTTCTCCGGATCAAATCGATCGTCCATGATCTCGGCGCAGCGTCGTGCGAATGGTCCCCGGAGAAATCCGGGAGACGTGGTGAAGATCGACATCCGCGCCGATTTAAGGGGAGTTTTCATTCCAAAAATGGTTAAACGTTTTCTTCCATACGCATATGGGCCTTTTTCCCCGATGGGCCAGCGCTTATCGGCATGGTTGAAACAAATCTGAGCCAAGCGATCATCTCGATGAAACGCGGCCAGATCCGCCGGTCCGATGGCGTGCTGAAGAACCCAATCATCTTCGAGGTGCAACGCCAGAGGTGCTTTAATCTTCGACCAATTCCTGCGCACTGCCGCAGTGAAACCTGCCTTGTCCGGCGTTGAGATTTCCGCATTAGGAAAAAGATCATTGATTATATCGACGCAACTTTTTTGGTCGGCTTCATCACCAAATATCGGGTCGATATTCGCGATAAATCTCTGGATTTTGAAGTTCTGAAAAAGCTGCTTGTTGAAGCTGCCCAGGGTCCTCAAAAGGAGATCGGGTCGCCTACCTGCTATCAGGCAGACATCGATTTCTAAAACGTCACGCACAAGAATATTCAACAGTTCTTTCCTGCCCTGCCGGCCGTCGATCGATATACCCATCTGCCTGAGCAGGCGCAAGAGCTGAAGGTCTAGGGATCCGAGCCGTTCGCGCCTCCGCGTTCAGCGGCAGCCGCACACTGGTCGGCTACATCGCCAAGCAGGGATCGCTGGCGAAGATCCGCCCGGACCAGAGCCTGTTCCTGTCACGCGATCTTCCTGCACCGGCGAAACGGTTGACCGGAGCCGCCCAACTGATGACGCAACTGGCGGCGCTGGCGAAACAGGTGAACTGAGTGCCACAAGACCACCCACGGCGATCGCGCCGTCAGTGCGTGACGCCGGCCATGAAGCGGGCGAACAGCTCGCGCTGCGAGGAAATGCCAAGCTTGGCGTAGATATTGCGGCGGTGGATGCGCACGGTTCCGCTCGCGACTTTCAGCGCCTGGCCGGTGGCTTCGGCCGAGTACCCCTTGAGGATGAAGCCGACGATCTCGCGCTCGCGCGGGGTCAGGCGATCGAGCCCCTCTCCGGTTAGTTCCGGGCGGCTGATCGTCTGCGCGGTGAACTCCTTTGCAAGGCCGCTCCATTGCCGACGCATCAGGGCCGTGACGACGGGCGCGACCGCGGTGAGGCGCTGAAATTCGGCGCGGCTGAACACCTTCTCCTGACGCATCAGCGACAGCACCACGTGGCATTCGCCGGGCATTTCGGCGAAATAGCCGATCTCCTCGGCGATTTGGGTGCGCTGGTAATAGGTGCGGAAATACTCACCCTGATAGAAGCGGTCCGGTGCCAGCGTCTTCAGCCGATACAGCCCGGGCGGCACCGGGCGCACCGCGCTCTGGCAGAACGGGTCGAGGAGATAGGGGCCCTCCTGATAGTCGGCGACGAACAGCCGGCGCCGATCCTCCGGAAAAGTGTCAAAGATGTCGATCGGTTTGCTTTCCCCGCAGTATCCGAAGACCACCGTGAAGGAAAAAGGCACGATCGCCTGCAGCCAGGCCGTGAGCGCCGGGCAGAAGCCGGTCTGGCCGATCAGGTCGATGACGGTGCCCAGTTCCGCCGCATGGAGGGAGCTCTGCCGTGAAACAGGCGTCATGACGCGAACTATGCCTTTTGTGATATATACAGTTTTGAAAGAGTTTCCTACGTTTTCCCGCAAGTCAAGCAATAGTAGCCGAAGTCGAGCATGGTGAATCAGACAATTGCCGAGCTGCGGAACGTGACCAAGCGTTTCGGAGCGGTGACCGCTGCGGAAGGCCTGGATCTGGCGATCTTCCAGGGCGAGTTCCTTTCCTTCCTCGGCCCTTCGGGGTGCGGGAAGACCACGGCTTTGCGCATGCTCGCAGGCTTTGAGCAGGCGAGCGAGGGTGATGTCCTGATCGACGGAACAGTCGTCAACCGCGTCCCGCCCTATCAGCGCCCGGTCAACATGGTGTTCCAGCAGTACGCGCTCTTCCCGCATATGGACGTAGCGCGCAACGTCGCCTACGGGCTGAACCAGCGCCGGCCGCGCCTTGCCCGGGCCGATATCGCCGCCAAGGTGGCGCGCGCGCTCGATATGGTGCGCCTGCCCGGCTTCGCCGACCGGCGGATCTGGGAAATGTCGGGCGGCCAGCAACAGCGCGTGGCGCTGGCGCGGGCGATCGTCAACGAGCCGAAGATCCTGCTTCTCGACGAGCCGATGGCGGCGCTCGACAAGAAGCTGCGCCACGACATGCAGATCGAGTTGAAATCGCTGCAGCGGGAACTGGGCATCACCTTCGTGCTCGTCACCCACGACCAGGAGGAGGCGCTGTCGATGTCGGATCGCGTCTGCATCATGCACCGGGGCCGGATCGCCCAGATCGGCACGCCGGAAGAACTCTACGACCAGCCGCAGAACCGCTATGTCGCCGACTTCATCGGCCGGTCGAACTTCATTTCGGCGCGTGCCTTAGGGCGTGACGGCGAACGGCTGGTTGCCGAAGGGCCGGGCGGCCTGCGCTTCGTTGCGCGCGCGGCGGAGAAGACAGCGGGCGAGGGGGCCGTGACGCTGTCGCTGCGCCCGGAGGAGATCCGCGTCGCGCCGGACGGCGTGGCAGCCCAGGGGCACGAGATGCAGGTGATGCACCGCATCTTCCTCGGCGAGCACGTCGAATATCATTTGCGTTCCAAAGCGCTGGACCACCTGATCGCGGTGGTGCCGCGCTCGACCGACATTGCCGAGGGCACCCCCGGCGTCGGCGTGACCGTTCGCGTTTCCTGGCGCGACGGCGCCGCGCTCGCGCTGGCGGAAGACTGATTTCGTGCGGCGGGTGCGTTGAGCGCCCGGCACCCGTTTGACTACGTCGACAACTGGGAGGACATCGATGACTGACAACAGCGGGCATATCACGGCAAAGGAGTTCCTGGAGCGGCTAGAGAGCTACCGCAAGGGCTCGATTTCGCGGCGCCATTTCCTCGGGGTCACCGGCCTCGGGCTTGCCACTTCGGTTCTGGCCGGCGCCATGCCCGGCCTTGCATCCCGCGCCCGGGCGGCCGGCAATATCGGCGACCGCGTGGTCATCGCCACCTGGCCGAACTATCACGATCCGGCCGATTTCGAGGCCTTCAAGGCCGCCACCGGCTGCGCCGTGGACATGAACGTCTTCGGATCGAACGAGGAGATGCTGGCCAAGCTCCAGGCCGGCGGCACCGGCTGGGACGTGGTGGTGGCGACCAACTACACGATTACCACCTATGTGGGCGAGGGGATCATCGAGGAGATCGATCTGTCGCGGCTGCCGAACTACGACAAGACGGCGACCGATCCGCGCTTTGCCGGTCCCGGGATCGTCGACGGCAAGACCTACGCCATCCCGCGCAACGTCGGCACCACCGGCTTCTGCCTCAATACTGCCGATTTTTCCGGAACCCGGCCCACAAGCTGGAAGGAGTTCTGGGACCTGACGAAGGGCGAGCTTTCCGGCCGCTCGATCGTGCATGACTACCAGCTTACCGCCATTGGCAATGCGCTGAAATATTTCGGCTATTCCTTCAACTCGGTCGATCCGAAGGAACTGGAAGATGCCGAGAAGCTGCTGATCGAAGCCAAGCCGCATCTCTTCGCCATCACCTCGGATTACCAGCCGCCGATGCGCTCGGGCGATGCCGCCATGTCGATGTGCTGGACGGGCGATGCGACCCAGCTTCACCGCGACATACCCGAGATCGTCTATATCCTCGGCAAGGAGGGCGGCGAGATCTGGTCGGACTTCTTCACCATCCCCGCCTCGGCGCCACACAAGGACGCTGCCTATGCGCTGATCGACTTCCTGCTCGAGCCGAACATGGCGGCAAAGGAAGCCCAGTTCCATGGCTACGCCACCGGCGACAGCCGCGTGGATGCGCTGCTGCCGGCCGAGATGCGCGAAAGCGAGATCCTCTATCCGGCAGCCGAGCTTCTCAACGCACTGGAGTTCGGCGCGGCGGTCACCATGACCAACCCGCAGCGCGCAGAAATCCTCGCGCGCTTCAAGTCGGCCTAAGGAGCGGGACGTGCGACCATCCCTGCGCACCACCCTGTTTCTGGCTCCGGCCACGGCCTGGCTCCTCGCCATGTTGGTGTTGCCGCTGGTGGTGGTCGTCGTCTTCAGCTTCGGCGAAAGAGGGGCCGCGGGCGGTTACGTCCCGGCCTTCACCTTCGACAACTACCTCAATCTCGGCGCCCGCTGGGCGGCGTTCAGGAATACGCTGACGCTCGCCCCGCTCGGCACGGTGCTGTGTCTGCTGATCGCCTATCCGCTGGCCTATTTCCTGGCGCAGAAGGCCCATCCGCGCTGGCGCACCGCGCTTCTGATCCTGGTGATCGTGCCGTTCTGGACCTCGATCCTGATCCGCTCGTATGCCTGGATCCAGATTCTCGGCGGCAACGGCCTGCCGCGGCTCATCGGCGAGCTCGGTTTCGACCGGCCCCGCTTCATCAACACGCCGTTCGCGGTGATGGTCGGCATCGTCTACGGCTATCTGCCGCTGATGGTGTTTCCGATCTATGTGGCGCTGGAAAAGCTCGACCGGCGCCTGCTGGAAGCCTCGAGCGATCTCGGCAGCCCGCCCTGGCGCACCTTTCTCCAGGTGACGCTGCCGCTGTCGCTTGCCGGCGTGGCGACGGGCTCCATGCTGGTCTTCATCCTGCTGATGGGCGAATTCCTCATCCCCCAGCTTCTCGGCGGCGGCAAGGTCTTCTTCGTCGGCAATGCACTGGTCGACCTGTTCCTGCAATCGCGAAACTGGCCCTTCGGTGCGGCGATGGCGGCAACGCTGGTGCTGGTGATGCTGGTGACGGTGTCGCTCTATCTGCGCAGCCTGCGGCGGCTGTCCGGCGGGCGCGACGACGTGGCATTGATGTAGGGGATAGCGATGCGACTCTATGCTCTCGCGGTCTACCTGTTCCTCTATATCCCGATCGGGGTGATCGCGCTCTTTTCGTTCAATGCCGGGCGCCATGCCGCACAGTTCAGCGGCTTCTCGCTGCAGTGGTACGGCAAGACGCTCGCCAACCCCTTCGTGGTCAACGCCGTCAAGACCAGCTTCACCGTCGCCGTCACCTCGGCGCTGCTGGCGACCCTCTTCGGCACGCTGGCGGCGGTCGCCCTGCAGGGCGTGCGCGGCCGGCTGCGCCTCTTTTATGACGCGCTGATTTATGTGGCGGTGATGGTGCCGGGAATCGTCATCGGCATCGCCACGCTGATCGCGCTGGTGACGGTGTTCGACACACTCAACCCGCTTCTTGCCACGCTATTCGGCCCGGAGAACCCGGTCCAGCTCGGCCTCGGCAAGGGTTCGCTGATCGCAGCCCACGGCCTCTTCACCATGGCGCTGGTCATCATCATCGTGCGTGCCCGGCTGCAGGGCATGGACCGCTCGCTGCTCGAGGCCTCCGCCGATCTCGGCGCGCCGCCGATGCGCAGCTTCGTCCAGATCACCCTGCCGCAGATCGCGCCTGCGGTGCTGGCCGGCTTCCTGCTGGCTTTCACCTTCAGCTTCGATGATTTCATCATCGCCTTCTTCGTCGCCGGATCCGAAACCACCCTGCCGATCTACGTGTTTTCGTCGATCCGGCGCGGCGTGACGCCGGAAATCAACGTCATCGGCACACTCGTTCTGGCCGCGTCGCTGCTCAGCCTGATCACCGCGCAGGTGGTCATGCGTCGGCGCAGCCATTGAGACCCTGGGAGTT
Organism: Mycoplana ramosa; assembly: GCF_041930185.1. Classification (NCBI taxonomy): domain Bacteria; kingdom Pseudomonadati; phylum Pseudomonadota; class Alphaproteobacteria; order Hyphomicrobiales; family Rhizobiaceae; genus Mycoplana; species Mycoplana ramosa. Next base: position 223,997 of record NZ_JBHEEW010000006.1, read on the forward strand.
TTCAAAAATGCAGCTGAAAGATCGTGTCGCGCTGGTGACGGCGGGGGGATCGGGCATCGGCCGGGCGGGGGCGCTCGCCATGGCGCGCGAGGGCGCCCATGTCGTCGTCACCGATCTTGTCGCCGACCGCGCGGCGGGGGTGGCCGCAGAGATTACCGCGGCCGGCGGGCGGGCGGAGGGTTTCGGACTCGACGTGCTGGACGACGCCGCGCTGGAGAGGGCGATTCTTGCCGCTGCCGAGCGCTACGGCCGCCTCGACGTCCTGCATTCCCATGCCGGCGTCCAGGTGCCGGGCCGGCTGGACCAGGTCGATGCCGGCCAGATGGACCTTTCCTGGCGGCTCAACGTCCGGGCGCATTTCGTCGCCGCCAAGGCGGCGATGCAGGTGATGGCGCCGCGCCGTCAGGGCTCGATCATCATCACCTCGTCGAATTCGGGGGTGCAGTATGATCGCGAGATGATCGCCTATTGCACCACCAAGCATGCGGTCATCGCCATGGTGCGCCAGATCGCGGTCGACTTCGCCCGTCACAATGTGCGCTGCAATGCGCTGTGCCCGGGTTTCGTCGACACGGTGTTCAATGCGGGCTTCGAAGTGCAGATGGGCGGGCGCGCGGCGCTCGAGGATTACGTCCGCGATGCCATTCCGATGGGTCGCTTCGGCTCGGCCGAGGAGATCGGCGAGGCGATCCTCTACCTTGCCTCGGAGAAGTCCGCCTTCATGACCGGCCATGCGCTGGTGATCGACGGGGCCGAAAGCCTGTAGGCGTCGCCGATTTTCGCCTTTCAATGACGACGAATCGAAATGACCGCAAATGCGCAGCACCGCTGGTGCGCGCATCGTGCCGGCCGCACCCAAATTTCTGCTTGGAAAGCCCACCAAGCGGATAAGAATTGAAATGTACGGAATGCAATCATAGCGTAATGGTAGCAGGCGGCTGGGACCGCGGTGAAAAAAACGAGTTGAGGTGGCTGCCAATGAAACGAATTCCGGGCTCGCGGTGTGCCGTCGCCATCACCCTCCTCTTGACGATGGCCGGAGAAAGTGCGGCGGCCGATCCAGCCCGGGGCCGCGACATCGCCGAGCGCTGGTGCAGCGCCTGTCACGTCGTTGCACCCGGACAACTTCGCGGCTCCGATACCGTCCCGACATTCGCCCAGATTGGGAAATCCGATAAATTTGACGAGGCTGGCCTGTCCGTGTTCCTGGCCGCACCGCACCACTCACGGATGCCAAATCTGTCACTCACGCGATCCGAGATTGCGGATCTCGTTGCCTACATCAGGGCAACAAAGCCCTAGCCGCGAAGGCTGAGGGGCTGAGGCGACCGGCGCCAGGCCGATACTGCCAATGTTTCTACCGGATGACCAGGACGGGAACGGTGGTATTCACCAGCACCTCAGCTGTCTGACTTCCGAGCAAGACCTTCTGCAGACCGCGCCGGCCGTGGGAAGACATCACGATCAGATCACAACCCTTGAGCTTGGCGAACCTGACGATGGCTTCGGCGGGGGAACTGTCAATTTCATGGGTCAGTTCCACTGCGACGCCGTGCTCGGACGCGCGCTGCTGGATGAAGGCAAAGCGCTCCTTCATGATTGCATCGATCTGCTGGTCATAGCGTGAAACGGGATCATCGATGCCGCCCATGCGGGCTGCGCTTGCCATCTCCGGACGCAGCGGTTCGGATACCGACAAAACCGTGCATTTCGCCCCGAGGGGCCTGGCCAGTGACAGACCGTGTTCCAGGCCCTTGCGGGCGAGGTCGGAGCCATCGGTAGCGATCAGAATGTGCCTGTACATTTGCCCTCTCCGGTTGAAATTCCATCGGTATTCTGCACGACACTGATCCGAAAACAAGCGTGTGCCCTGCCACTTCCGGGCCCCGCGATATGTCCGGGACGGCCTGTGCGCCCCGCTTGATATCCGTTTGGCATTGGGCAACATGGCATTCCAGACCGCTGGATGGCGGCGATAGGATCGGCCGAGGGGGGAAATGGTGAGTGCAATGACGCCTTCGGGCGCAAGAAAACGCGCCACCACCAGGCAGGCTGCCGGCCGCATGACGCGCGAGGCCTGGATCGAAGCGGGCATCGCGGCGCTCATCGAAGCGGGCATCGCCAACGTGAAGATCCAGGTCATGGCCAAGACGCTGGCGGTGTCGCGGTCGAGCTTTTACTGGTTCTTTGCCGACCTGCAGGAACTGCACCGGGAACTGGTCGAATACTGGCTTCGTAAGAACACCAGCCCGATCCTCGAGCGTGCCCTTCGCCCCGCACCGACCGTCACGAAGGCGGTGTGTCACATTTTCGAGTGTTGGGTTGATCCGAGTCTCTTTGACCCGCGCCTCGACGCCGCCGTGCGATCCTGGGGACAGGTGGACGCGGCCGTGCGTGGGGTTGTCGACCAGGCCGATGACCAGCGTGTCGACGCCCTCACGCGCATGTTCCTGCGCTATGACTATCAGCAACCCGAGGCCTTCATCCGGGCCCGGGTTCTTTATTTCACGCAGATCGGTCACTTCACACTCGGTATGCGTGACGACCGTGAAATCCGGCTGCGTCTCTTGCGCCCCTACCTCCTCAGTTTCACCGGCCGCCAGGCATCGGATGCCGAGGTCCAGGCGTTTGAAACATGGATGCGGCGCGTACAGCCGGACGGCTGATTATGGGCATATCTGTACGTCTGGATATTAGGAAGTTTGTGCATCAACACGTTTTTTAGGCCATTAAAGGCGCGCGTCTGGCAGCTATCTTGTAGACATTTGTGTCCAGAGATATTAGCGGTAGTCCGAAGTCGAGCGCAGCGGGCTTGACCGACCGGTTCCTTCACTCATGGGGCAGCGTATGAAGCAGCATTCGGCCTTGTCATCTTACCGCTGCGCACCCGTGCGCGCGGACTCGGGTGTTTTGCGATGACACGGCGCTACTCTGCTTTTTCGCTCTTCAAGGAGGGCCTCAGGGGCCAGAAGGGATGGCAGCAGGCCTGGCGTTCACCGGAGCCGAAGCCGCGCTACGATATTCTCATCATCGGCGGTGGCGGCCATGGGCTGGCGACGGCCTATTACCTCGCCAAGACGCACAACATTCGCAACGTCGCGGTTATCGAGAAGGGCTGGCTCGGCGGCGGCAACACGGGACGCAACACGACCGTCGTCCGCTCGAACTACTTCTTCCCGGAAAGCACGGCGCTCTATGATCTGGCGCTCCATCTCTACGAGACGCTCGGCCGGGAGCTGAACTACAATATCATGCTCTCCCAGCGCGGCATCGTCACGCTCGCCCACAGCGAAGCGGAGATGGAGATGGCGGCGCGGACCGTCAATGCCATGCAGATCAACGGCACGGATGCCGAGTTGTTCGGAGTCGAGGACGTGCGCCGCGTTCTGCCGCTTCTGAATTTTTCGCCGGAGGCGCGGTACCCGGTGTTCGGCGGCGTCTGGCAGGCCAGGGCAGGCACGGCGCGGCACGATGCGGTCGCGTGGGGCTATGCCCGCGCCGCCGACAGGCTAGGGGTCGACATCATCCAGTCCTGCGAGGTGGAGGAATTTCTGATCGAAGGCGGGCAGTGCCGCGGCGTGAAGACCAGCCGTGGCGAGATCCGTGCCGAGCGGACCGGCATGGTCGTCGCCGGCCATTCCTCACATCTCGCGGCCAAGGCCGGCTTCCGCCTGCCGATCACCTCCTATGCCCTGCAGGCCTGCGTATCCGAGCCGATCAAGCCCGTGCTAGACACCGTCGTGCTGTCTCCCGGAACCGGGACCTATGCCAGCCAGTCGGACAAGGGCGAACTCGTTCTCGGTGGTGCGCTCGACCGTGTGCCCTCCTATGGCCAGCGCGGTAACCTGCCGGTGCTGGAGGACGTCATCGCCGGTCTCCTCGAAATGTTCCCAACGTTTCGCCAGCTCCGACTGATGCGGCAATGGGCGGGCATTGTCGATGTGACGCCGGACTCCTCGCCCATTCTCGGCGAAAGCCCGCTGCCTGGCCTCTTTCTCAACTGCGGTTGGGGAACGGGTGGCTTCAAGGCCATTCCCGCCGGCGGTACGCTGCTCGCCCATCTGCTGGCGACGGGAAAACATCACGATGTCAGCCGCCCCTTCGATCTCGACCGTTTTTCCCGCGGGCGATTGATCGATGAGGCCGCCGGCTCCGGAATCGCGCACTAGGAGGCCACCATGCAGCTTTTCCCATGCCCCTTCTGCGGGCCGAGGAGCGAGAGCGAATTTCACTTTGGGGGCGACGCCGGCAACCATCGCCCCGAGGGGTTTCGCGAGGTGACGGACGGTGAATGGACCGCCTACCTCTACGAGCGCAACAACCCGCGCGGGGCTGCAAACGAAATCTGGATGCACATGGCCTGCGGCGAAGTGTTCCGCATGGAACGCGACACCGTGGATCACCGCGTGGCGCAGTCCTCTGCGCTTGGGGAAGGAGGCGGCAATGACGGCATGGCGCACTGATGGCGGCACGGCGATCGACCGGTCGCGGCCGCTCGCCTTCACCTTCGACGGCCGCGTGATCGAGGGTTTTGCCGGCGATACGGTCGCCTCGGCGCTTCTCGCCGGCGGCGTTCGCGTGGTTGGCCGCAGCTTCAAATATCACCGTCCGCGCGGCCTGTGGGGCGCCGGCGTCGAAGAGCCGAACGCGCTTGTCGACATCGCCGGCGGCATGCCGAACACGCGCGCGACACAGGCGCTCGCCCTCGAGGGTCTCGTGGTGCGGAGCGTGAATGCCGAGCCGAGCGCGGAGAACGATCGCCAAGCCTTCCTCGACGCCTTCTCGCGCTTCATCCCGGCCGCCTTCTACTACAAGACATTCATGTTCCCCGATTGGCACCTCTTCGAGCCGCGCATCCGGCAGATGGCAGGCCTCGGGAGGCTGGACGAGACAGCAGCACGACCTGCCTTCGCTGAGCAGATCAACCATCATTGCGACCTGCTGGTGGTTGGTGCCGGGCCCTCGGGTCTGCTTGCCGCCCGCAACGCGGTGCGCGCCGGACAGCGCGTCGTGCTGTGTGACGACGGCCGGCAGGCGGGGGGAAGCCTGCTTTTCCGCGCAGCGACCATCGAGGGCAGGCCCGGAGCCGAATGGGCATCGGATGTCGCCGCCGAACTGGAGCAGGCCGGAGCCCTGGTGCTGACCGGAACGACGGCTTTCGGCATCTATGACCACCGCCTCGTCGGCCTTAACCAGAAGGGTAGGGAGGGTGCGCCGGATCGACTGTGGCGGGTTCGCGCCCGGTCTATCGTGCTCGCCACCGGCGCGATCGAGCGACCACTGCCCTTCGGCAACAACGACCTTCCCGGCATCATGTCGGCCGAGGCCGCGTTGATCTACCTCCGCCGCTTCGGCGTCGTTGCCGGCCGCAAGGTCGTCCTTGCGACGAACAACGGGCTCGCCTGTGAGACGGCCGAAGCGCTGGCGGCGGCCGGCGCCGATGTTACGATCGTCGACTACCGCAGCGATGCCCGGTCACCCGCCGGTGTGCGGGTGCTGGAGGGCCTGACCGTCACAACCGCGATCGGCCGCGCTGCGGTCAATGCTGTGAAACTTTCCGATGGCACGATCCTGCAAGCGGACACCGTGCTCGCCTCGGGCGGCTTCATACCGACAGTGCATCTCTATTGCCAGGCGCAGGGTAAACTCGACTGGCGCGATGATATCCTCGCCTTCGTTCCCGGCCGGGCGGTCGAGGGCGTCGAGGTGGTTGGCGCTGCTGCCGGTCACTTTGGCCTGCCGGCTGCGCTTGCAGAGGGCTCGGGCCGGGACTTTGGCATCGTGGCGGCCTGGCCGAAGCCGGGCGCGAAGGAACGTGTCTGGATCGACCTGCAGAACGACGTCACGGCCAAGGATGTTGAACTGGCGGTGCGGGAGAATTTTGTCTCCGTCGAGCACGTGAAGCGCTACACCACGCTCGGCATGGCGACCGACCAGGGCAAGACCTCCAATGTCAACGGCCTGGCGTTGATGGCGGAACTGACCGGCCGGCGCATTCCCGAGGTGGGTACGACGACCTATCGTCCGCCCTTCACGCCCGTGCCGCTCGCCTCCTTCGCCGGCGCCCGCTCCGGTACGCGCATGGCCCCGCTGCGCCGCCTGCCGCTCGAAAACCTCCATCGGGCCGAAGGCGCCGTGTTCCGCGAATATGGCGGCTGGCTGCGGCCGGCCTTCTACGGCGCGGGGGCCCCGGAGGAGCGCATTCAGGCCGAAGCCAAGGCCGCGCGGGAGGGCGTGGCACTTTTTGACGGCTCGCCGCTCGGCAAGATCGAGGTGATCGGCCCGGATGCCGCGCCCTTCCTCGATTTCATCTATTACAACACCATGTCGACGCTGGCCCCCGGCCGCTGCCGCTACGGCTTCATCCTGACCGAGGCCGGCAACATCTACGACGATGGCGTCCTGATGCGGCTCGATGACAACCGCTTCGTCGTCTCCTGCTCCTCCTCGCATGTGGCGGGCGTGCACGCGTTGCTGGAGGAATGGCGGCAGGATCGTTTCGACCGCCGGCGCGTCTTCATTCACAACGCGACCGCCGCAATGGCGACGCTGACGGTCACCGGCCCTCGGGCACGGGCGCTGATGGAGACCATCGGCCTCGGGCTTGCGCTCGACGACACGGCGCTGCCGCACATGGCCGTCGTCTCCGGCGTATTCGAAGGGGTTGCGGTGCGGATCGCCCGCATCAGTTTCACCGGGGAGCGCTCCTACGAGATCTCGGTGCCTGCCGACCGCGCCGCCGCACTGTGGGCAAGGCTGAGGCGGGCGGGCGAGGCTTTCGGCGCAAGCTTGCTCGGCCTCGAGGCGCTGATGATCCTGCGCGCGGAAAAGGGCTATGTCGTTATCGGCAAGGATACCGACGGCACCAGCCGGCCGATGGATTTCGGCCTCACTCAGCCGCTGGAACGCAAGAAGGTGGAATTCATCGGCCGCCGCTCGCTGATCACCGAGGACGCCACCCGTTCGGATCGTCGACAGTTCGTCGGGCTGGAGCCGGTCGACGGCGAGGGCGTGCTGCCGACCGGCGCGCACGGGATCGAGCGCGAGGCGGGCAGTGTTCGCAGCACTGGCTATGTCACGTCGAGCTACTTCAGCCCAGCCCTGCAAAGGCCAATCGCGCTCGGGCTGATCGAGCGTGGCCTGTCCCGTATGGGCGACGTCATCGAACTGCAGCACCTGCGGGACATCAGGCGGGCGCGCATCGTCCCCCCGTGCGCTTTTGATGAGGAAGGGAGCCGCCTCCATGCTTGATCTCGCCGGAAAATGGCAGCCCGAGCCGGACTGGGCACAGGCCCGCCTCACCGCCCGCACCATCGAAGTGCGCGCCGTTACCGGCGTGCCGCAGCGACTCGTCAGCGGCGAGATCGACCGATTCCTCGTCCGCTACGGTCTCGACAGGGATGTCGGCGCGCTTGGGCTTGCCATCGGTGACCGTTATGCGGTGCGTGTCGCCCGCGATCGGTTGCTCGTTGTTGGACTGTCAGCTTCTGATTTGCGTGATGGTTGGTATGATGAGGGCTATGCGATCTCGAACGTCAGTTCCGCCTTGCGCCTCTTCGAAGCGAGGGGGGAGGGCGTTCGTGATCTTCTGGCGCGCGCGACGACGGTCGATCATGACAATCCCGGGCCTTGCGCCGCGATGCCGTTTGCCGGCGTGATGGGCACCCTATACCGGCACGGCGACGCCAGATGCCTGCGAATTCATGTGGATCGGGGGCTTGCCGCCTACCTCTGGGAGTGGTTCCAATGCCAACCACTCTTTTTGCAAGAGTAGGTTCATTTCTGGAAGGAGCGACCCGCACTGATGCGGGCACAAAAGGGAGTTGAGACAATGAGAAGAATTCTGATCCTCGGCACGGCGCTCGGCCTGCTCATGGGCACAGCGGCGCGGGCGGAAGACCTGACCTTCGCCGTGGCCGGTCCGCTGACGGGACCGCTCGCCACGATCGGCGACCAGTTCAGGCAGGGGGCGCAGGCCGCCGCCGACGCCATCAACGCCAAGGGTGGCGTGATGGGCCGGCAGATCAAGCTGCAGTTCGAGGACGACCAGTGTGATCCGAAGCAGGCCGTCTCGGTCGCCAACCGCATTACCGCAGCAGGGATCCAGTTCGTCGACGGTCACGCCTGCTCGGGCTCGAGCATCCCGGCCTCGGCCGTCTACGCCGAGAACGGCACGCTGATGATGAGCCCGGCCTCCTCCAACCCGGTCATGACGGATGATGCGGCCGCCAAGGGCTGGACCAACATCATGCGCCTCTATACCCGCGACGATGCCCAGGGCGCCTTCATCGGTCCGTGGATCGCCAAGGAATATGCCGGCAAGAACGTCGCGGTCCTGCACGACAAGACAGCCTACGGTCAGGGTGTTGCCGACGCGGTTCGCGCCACCATGAACGACAGCGGCCTCACGGAGGTCCTCTATGACGGCATCAATGCCGGCGAGAAGGACTACAACGCGCTGGTGACGAAGCTGAAGGACGCCAAGGTCGACGTCGTCTATTTCGGCGGCTACCATCCGGAAGCCGGCCTGATCCTGCGCCAGGCCGCCGAGCAGAACTACAAGTTCCAGTTGATCATGCCCGACTCGATCGCTTCGCCGGAATTCTGGCAGGTCGCGGGGCCAGCCGGCGAGGGCACGATGTTCGTCTTCCCGTCCGATCCCCAGGCCAAGCCCGAGGCGAAGGAAGCCGTCGAGAAGATCCAGGCCGGCGGCTTCAAACCGGAAGGTTTCACGCTCTTCTCCTACGCCGTGATCCAGGCGTTTGCCCAGGGCATCGAGCGTGCCGGCTCGGATGATCCGACCAAGGTCGCCGAGGCACTGAAGAACGGCCAGCCGATCGATACCGTCGTTGGATCCGTAACCTTCGACGAAAAGGGCGACCTGAAGAACGCCAGCTACGACATCAACCGCTGGAGCAACGGCAACTACGCCCCGATCGCACAGTAAAAAACGCTGCGAAGCGAACGAGAGGAAGAGGCCCGGCCAACAGCCGGGCCCGACCGCTACAACTGTCGGTTCGGGTTGGTCCGGCGAAAATGCCACGTCTCGTTGGGGCGGATGGAGAGGGGGACGCCCTCCACCGCATGAACCCGGCCGCTGCACACGCCCGAGTAGACCCGCCGCGCAAGCGCACCTGCAGATCGCTGACGGTCGAGCGAGGTCATCGGCTCCTGGACGATCATAGCCAGGCAATTGGCCGCGATGTCCTGCACAGCGTTGCCAGTGCGCTTGCGGCCTATTTCATGATGGCGGAGAAACGCGGATCAAAAGCGCGACCAATGCGCTCGGCAGCTGCTCCAAGCGCCACCGACCAAGGATCTGTCATGCCGAGCTGGAGGCGTGGGTGGCTTCTTCCGGGCCGGTCGGCGATGGATGGCAGCAATGGTTCCATCGCTGCGAGCAACTGGCGGGCCAGTGCTTCCGGTGCGCCGCCGCAGACGATCACAGTCTGCGGGTCGAAGATCGTCTCGATCAGGTGGACAGCCCAGCGCAGGTCGCGGGCGGCATGCGAGATCCATTCCAGCACACGAGGGTCGTCCTTGGCCGCAAGCCGGCCGATCTCGTCATGGATGCCAGGCGCGGCGGGATCGATGCCGAGGTGCAGGTAAAGCGAGGCCAGTGAGGCACGATGCTCGAGCGCCGTCCGTGTCGGATCGGCCGCCGAAAGCAGGGCCATGCCGATCTCGCCGGCATTGCCATTGGCGCCGCTATAGAGTTCCGAATTCAGGATCAACCCGGCGCCGATGCCGTAGCCGAGATAGAGGCACACGGCATTGTCCAATCCGTGGGCAGCGCCGACCATCCGCTCCGCAGTGGCGCAGGCGGCGGCATCGTTCTGCAGGCCGACATTCAGTCCGGTGCGCTTGGCCAGCGTCTCGCGCAGCGGAAACTTCTGCCAGGCCTCCATCATCCATTGATCGTTGTCGGCCCCTTCGACACCAAAGGGGCCGGGCATGGCGACGCCGAGCCCGACGAGGCGCTTTTCCGATTCGGCGGCAACCCGGACGAGTTCGCCCCGCACGCCGGCGATCAGGTCGAACAGGACCTCTGTGCCGCTCGCCGGTCCGCCGGCAGGCAGGTCGGCCTCCGCCCGTGCCAACTGCGTGCCCACGAGATCGACCGCGACCGCCCGCGTCACGTACCGGTCGATCTGCAGGCCGATCGCAAATGCACCCGATGGAACGAGAGCGTAGGGTGTGGACGGTTGTCCACGGCCCTTGCGAACCGTCTCCTGCGGCACGACCAGACCGTCGCGTTCCAACTCCTCGATGATGTTGGACGCCGTCTGCTTCGTCAGGCGTGTGGCCCGGGCAAGGTCGGCGCGGGAAAGCGCGCCGTTCACCCGCAGCGCTTCGATCATCACCCGGCGGTTATGGGCGCTCGTGCCTTCATGGTTCGTGCCGCTCTTGGCACGGATCTGCCGTGGGTCGGTCATCCCGCAATTCCTCTTGACAGGACTAAAAGACTGGGAAAGATTTAAGTCAAGTTATTTGACTTAATGAGGAGTCGAAAGAACTCCAGGGAACCGGTTCCGGCCGATACGGCAGGATTGACTGCTGTGTCGGCGCTCCGTTCGCGGGGTGTCGCCGCCGCTTTTCGCGGCACCGGTGTTTGTCGCGCTTGAAAACTAGGAGGTAGAGATGTCGAATTCGATCACCAAAGCCCTTATCGGGGCGGCGCTGTTGAGCGCGTCCTTCGCTCACCACGCTTTTGCCGAAACCACTCTGAACGCGCTGTTCATGGCCCAGGCCGCCTACAGCGAGGCGGACGTGCGGGCCATGACCGAGGCGTTCACCAAGGCCAATCCCGACATCAAGGTCAATCTCGAGTTCGTCCCCTATGAGGGCCTGCACGACAAGACCGTGCTGGCCCAAGGCTCCGGCGGCGGCTACGACGTGGTGCTGTTCGACGTGATCTGGCCGGCCGAATACGCGGCCAACAACGTGCTCGTCGACATCTCTTCGCGAATCACCGACGAGATGAAGAAGGGCGTGCTTCCGGGCGCCTGGACGACCGTGCAGTATGACGGCAAATCCTACGGCATGCCGTGGATCCTCGACACCAAGTACCTGTTCTACAACAAGGAAATCCTGGAGAAAGCCGGCATCACGGCACCGCCGAAGACCTGGGATGAACTGGCCGAACAGGCAAAGATCATCAAGGACAAGGGTCTCCTGCAAACCCCGATCGCCTGGAGCTGGTCGCAAGCGGAAGCTGCGATCTGCGACTATACCACGCTCGTCAGTGCCTATGGCGGTGAGTTCCTGAAGGACGGCAAGCCGGCGTTCCAGAGCGGCGGCGGGCTGGACGCGCTGAACTACATGGTCAGCAGCTACAATTCTGGACTCACCAACCCGAACTCCAAGGAGTTCCTCGAAGAAGACGTCCGCAAGGTGTTCGAGAACGGCGAAGCCGCCTTCGCGCTGAACTGGACCTACATGTACAACCTCGCCAACAGCGGCGCGGACAGCAAGGTCACCGGCAAGGTCGGCGTCGTTCCCGCGCCCGGCGTTGCCGGCAAGAGCGACGTGTCGGCCGTCAATGGCTCGATGGGGCTCGGCATCACGGCGGTGAGCAAGCATCCGGACGAGGCCTGGAAGTACATCGTCCACATGACCTCGCAGGAAACGCAGAACCAGTATGCCAAGCTCAGCCTGCCGATCTGGGCCTCCTCCTACGAGGATCCGGCGGTGACGCAGGGCCAGGAAGAGCTGATCGCCGCGGCCAAGCTCGGCCTTGCAGCCATGTATCCGCGCCCGACGACGCCGAAGTACCAGGAACTGTCGACCGCTCTGCAGCAGGCGATTCAGGAAGCGCTGCTCGGCCAGGCTTCCGCCGAGGATGCGCTGAAGTCGGCTGCGGAAAACAGCGGCCTGTAAGCCAGATACGAGGAATGCGGGCGGCGCTCGCCGCCGCCTGCAGGCGCCCCAGAGGGGTGCTTGTTTTGACAGGACTGCGCCGGACGCGATCCGCTTCGGGACCCAGATCGGCCCGATGGACCGCGACCGGTCGCATTGAGGGAAGGGCTGCCCGATGACCGGCACCTGGATGACGACCCGCGCATGGCTGCTGATGGCGCCTCTGCTCGCGGTCATGATCGCCGTGATCGGCTGGCCGCTGATAGACACCGTCGGGCTGTCCTTTACCGATGCCAAGCTCGTCGGAACGGGCGGCAATTTCGTCGGTGTGGAAAATTACACGAAGATGCTGTCGAGCACGAACTTCCAGCGCACGCTGGTGACGACGGCATGGTTCGCGGTCGTCTCCGTTGCGGCCGAAATGGTGCTCGGCGTTCTTGCAGCTCTGCTGCTGAACCAGGAATTCCGTGGCCGCACCGTCCTGCGCGCGCTGATGATCCTGCCGTGGGCTCTGCCGACTGTCGTCAACGCCACGCTGTGGCGGCTCATCTACAATCCGGAATACGGCGCTCTCAACGCCGCCTTGACGCAGATCGGCCTATTGGACAGCTATCGCTCATGGCTCGGCGAGCCCGGCTCGGCCTTGACGGCGCTGATCGTTGCCGACTGCTGGAAGAACTTCCCGCTGGTGGCGCTGATCGCGCTGGCCGCCCTGCAGGCGGTGCCGCGCGACATCACCGCCGCTTCGCTCGTCGACGGTGCCGGCCCGTTTTCCCGTTTCCGTTTCGTCATCCTGCCCTATCTCGCCGGCCCCCTGATGGTGGCGCTGGTGTTGCGCACGATCGAGGCCTTCAAGGTCTTCGATATCATCTGGGTGATGACGCGCGGCGGGCCGGCAAACAGCACGCGTACGCTGTCGATCCTCGTCTACCAGGAGGCGTTCTCGTTCCAGCGAGCCGGTTCTGGCGCCTCGTTGGCGCTGATCGTGACCCTGATCGTGACGGTTCTGGCGCTGGCCTATGCGGCGCTGGTGCGCAAAACCGCGGGAAGTGCCGCCTGATGGAACGACAGAGTTTTGCTTTCTCCGTTTTTATCCACCTTGCGGCGCTGCTGCTCGCCGCGGTCATCCTGGCGCCGCTCGTCTGGCTGTTCGTCATGAGCATTTCGCCGGCAGCCGATCTGTCCGCCAAGCCCTTGCGCTGGTGGCCGCAGGCGGCCGATTTCTCGCGTTACCAGTTGCTGTTGTCGACGGTGGCGAACAGCGCGGGCGCAGCCTTCACGGCGTCATTGCGCAACAGCCTTATGGTGTCCGGAATGGCGACGGTCGCAGCCATCGCTTTTGCCATCCCCGCCGGTTGGGCCGTGTCGCGCACACCCGCGCTCAACTGGTCGCTGTCGATGGTGATTGCCACCTACATGCTGCCTCCGGTGGCGCTTGCCGTCCCGCTTTACATGGGCCTGTCCTATCTCGGGCTGCTGAACAACGTGTTCGGGCTCGCGCTGGTCTACCTGACTATCCTTGCACCCTTCACCACCTGGCTGATGAAGTCCGGCTTCGACACGATTCCGCGCGAAATCGAAGCCGCGGCGATGATCGACGGCGCCAGCCTCTGGCAGACGCTGCGGATCCTCACGCTGCCACTCGCCGCGCCGGTCGTGGCGACGTCGGCCTTGTTCGCGTTCCTGCTTGCCTGGGACGAGTTCTTCTACGCGCTGTTGTTCACGTCCGACCAGCGTGCCAAGACCCTGACGGTCGCCATTGCCGATCTGGCCGGCGGCCGCGTTTCCGATTACGGCCTGATCGCGACCGCCGGTGTGCTTGCCGCCCTGCCACCGGTGCTGATCGGGTTTCTCATGCAACGCGCCCTGATTTCCGGGCTGACCAGCGGCGGCGTCAAGGGATGACCAGGTTATGACGGAACAAAAAACGCGCCCGGCCGGGCTTGTCGCGATCGATCGGGAAATGGCGCGGCAGCGCGCCGATGCCATCGCCTCCTTTGGCAATGCGCGCGACATGGCGATGACGATCGCCGCCTCGCTTCGGCGCACCGGCCGGCTGCTGCTGCTCGGCATGGGCGGTTCGCATGCGGTCGGCCGTACCGTCGAACCGCTCTACCGTGCGCTCGGCATCGACGCGGTTGCCCTGCCGCTTTCCGAGCAACTCGGCCAGCCGCTGCGGGTCGATGGCAGCACCATCCTGCTGACCTCCCAATCGGGCGAGAGCGCCGAGGTGCTGCGCTGGTTCGCCGAGACCGGAGGGACGCCGGAAACCTTCGGGCTGACGCTGGAGGCGAGCTCCTTTCTTGCAAGAAGCGCGCCCTGCCTCGTCGGCGCCGGCGGCACTGAGCTTGCGTTTGCCGCCACCCGGAGCCTGACGATCAGCTTTGCCCTGCACCTCGCCGTGCTCGCCGCCCTGGGAGACGACCCGGCGGCCGCGCTCGCCGCGCTGGAGACGGCGCAGGAGCCGGACATTTCCGACGCCGTGGCAGCACTGGCCGAGGTCGACGCCGTTGTCACGTCCGGCCGCCGGCTTCAGGGCGCCGCTGAGGCGCTGGCGCTGGGCCTGATAGAACTGTCCCGCCGTCCCTGCTTCTCGCTGGAGGGTGGCCAATTGCGTCACGGGCCGATGGAGATGCTGGGGCCCAAAGTCGGCGTCGTGCTCTTCCGCGGCAATGATCCGACCGGCGGTCTCGTCGCGGCGATGGCCGCATCCGCGGCCCAGACCGGCGCACCGGTCGTGGTCTTCGACGCATCCGGCGAGGCGGCGGTTCCGGGAACGGTGACGCTCGCCTTCAAGCCGGCAACCGGGCTGGCGGCGACGCTTGCGATGTTGCCCGTCGCGCAGCGCCTGATGATTGCCTTTGCCTGGCAACGGGTGGACGATGTCGGCACGCCGGTTCGCACCACCAAGATCACGCGGAGCGAATGATGCGGCCGCTTGCAGTCGTCGGCAACGTCAATGTCGACCTGATCCTCGGGCCGGCCGCGCCCTGGCCCAAGGCGGGCACGGAGATCATCGTCGATCATGACGAACTTCGCGTTGGCGGTGCTGCCGGCAATACCGCGCTCGCCTGGGACGGACTCGGCGTTGAGTTCGCGATCGCCGCCAATGTCGGCTCTGACCAGTTCGGCCGCTGGCTCAAGGAGGGCTTCGGCGCGCGCGCGGACAAGTGGCCGGTGCGGCCGGAAGGGACGACGTTGTCGGTCGGCATCACCCATCCTGACGGCGAGCGCACCTTCTTTACCACCCGCGGACATCTGGCGCGCCTCAATCTTGGCGACGTGCTGTCGGTGCTGGAAGGTCCCGCGCTCAGCGGCGGCTATACGCTGGTTTGTGGCTCGTTCCTCACCGACGACCTGACGGCCGACTATACCGCCTTCTTCGACTGGGCGGACCGGCACGGCATTGCCGTCGCACTCGACACCGGTTGGCCGCTCGAAGGCTGGACCGAGGCGAACAAGGCGGCCGCACGAGGCTGGCTGTCCCGCTGCCGCATCGCCATCCTGAACGAGGTGGAATCGACGACGCTCACGGATACGGTCGATCCGGCGGCGGCTGCGGAAAAAATCCGCGCCCTCATGCCGGACGGTGCGACCGTCGTCATCAAGCGCGGTCCGGACGGCGCGATTGCGCTCGGTTCCGACGGCGTACTCCTGTCGCAGGCGGCACCGGCTGTCACCGTGGTCGACACGATCGGCGCGGGCGATGTCTTCAACGCCGGGTTCCTGGCGGCGCTTGCGAGAGACGAGCCGCTCGCGGCCTGCCTGAAAGCCGGGACCGATCTCGCCTCGCACGCCATTTCCACCCTTCCGCGCAGCTATGGCGGGTCTATTCACTTCGGGGAGACGACGCCGTGAGCGCGCTGGAAATCGTAAACGTCCGCAAGGCTTATGGCGACGTCGAGACGCTGAAGGGCATCGACATCACGCTGCAGAACGGCGAGTTCCTGGTGCTGCTCGGCAGTTCCGGTTGCGGCAAGTCGACCCTTCTCAACATCATTGCGGGCCTTGCGGAGGCGACCGGCGGAGACGTGCGCATCGGCGGGCGATCGGTGCGCGGCGTGCATCCGAAGGATCGCGACATTGCCATGGTGTTCCAGTCCTACGCGCTCTACCCGAACCTGTCGGTTCACCGCAACATCGGCTTCGGGCTGGAGATGCGAAAGGTGCCGGCGACCGAGCGTGACCGGGCCGTGCGTGAGGTGGCGAAGCTCCTGCAAATCGAAAACCTGCTCGACCGCAAGCCCTCCCAGCTTTCGGGCGGCCAGCGCCAGCGCGTGGCGATCGGCCGGGCGCTGGTGCGCAAGCCGGAGGTGTTCCTGTTCGACGAGCCGCTCTCCAACCTCGATGCGAAGCTGCGCATGGAGATGCGCACCGAGTTGAAGCGCCTGCACCAGATGCTGCAGACGACGATGGTGTATGTCACGCACGACCAGATCGAGGCGATGACGCTGGCGACCCGGATCGCGGTGATGCGCGACGGGCGGATCGAGCAACTTGGCACGCCGGAAGAAATCTACAACCGGCCGGCGACGCTCTATGTTGCGACCTTCGTCGGTGCGCCGCCGATGAACCTCCTCAAGGTCACGCCGACAGGCGGTTTGCTGATGCTCGGCGACACCGCGTTGCCGTTGCCCTCCGAACGTTACGCGCTTCTCACGGAGGGCCAACCTCTCGTCCTCGGGATCCGGCCTGAGGCACTACAGCCAGGTCGCGGCCCCGGTATCGCCATCGATGCCCGCGCCGAGGTGGTGGAACTCACCGGACCGGAGCTCGTCGTCTCTGCAGATGCGGGAGGGCAGCGGATCGTCGCCTGCCTGCCGTCGCGGTCGCGGGTGGAACCGGGAGAGGTGCTGAGCCTTTCCTTCGACGCAGACATGATGCACCTGTTCGATGCGGACACCGGCCGAAGGATCGGAGGGTGAGATCAACCGCCGCGACAGCAGGCAAAGCGAGGTTTCGCGCACGCATCGATCGGGCGTAGGCCGCAATACGCCGCGTGACGCCATTCAGTCGGACGGCCTCAAGCCGGCGTCAGAACCGCGTCTGGTGCCCCGGCCATCATCCGCGCTGCCAAGGCTAGTCGTTCCATGAGGCGCGCGAAGCAACCGACGCGCGCCAGATCGGCCCGTATGATCGAATACTTTGGCCCAGCGAGGCGAGGCAAACCGCGCTTTCGAATCGGCGGTCCCGATTCGGCCACAATCTAAGTCCCGAATCTGGAAACCAAACAGCTCGAGCACCGTTTCTTGTTCCGTGGAGGTACCAAGTATGGCGCGGGCATTATGGAAGGGCTTTTTGACCTTCGGCGTGGTGACTTTACCGGTCATCCTGTACACCGCCGTCTCCTCGGCGGAGCGGGTGAGTTTCAGTATCATCAACCGTCGGACCGGCAACAAGGTTCGCCGAGAATACGTGGATAGCGGCAGCGGCGAGCCCGTCGAACGTGACGCCCAGGTGAAGGGCTATGAGTTCGAGAAGGACCAGCACATCATCATTGAACCGGATGAGATCGCCGCGGTCGCTCCCGAGAGCGACAAGACGATGCGCATCTCGGACTACATTCCCAATTCGGAAATCGACACCGTTTTTCTCGACAAGCCTTACTATCTGATACCTGACAAGGCCGGTGAGGAGGCGTTCGTCCTGTTGCGTGACGCCATGGTGCGATCCGGCGTGGCCGCAATCGCCCGGGCCGTGCTTTTCCGGCGATTGCGGACACTCCTGATCCGCCCGCACGGCAACGGTCTGATCGCGTCGACCATGAACTTTGACTACGAGGTCAGGTCCGCCGAGGAGGCGTTCGAGCAGGCGCCCAAGGTTCACATTGAAGGTGAGATGCTTGAGCTGGCAAAGCACATCATCGCGACCAAGAAGGGAAGTTTCGATCCCAAGACCTTTGAAGATCGTTACGACCGCGCTTTGATGGAACTCGTGCAGGCCAAGGCGGAAGGCAAAACGATCACGCCGCCGAAGGCGGCGAAGGTGGAGCAGGCCGGTAGCCTGCTCGAGGCGTTGCGCGAGAGCGCAGGCGTGACGGGAAAACGAAGACCGAAAACCGCCGCCAGGTCGCGGTCGACAGGCGCTGCAAAGGCAGGACGGAAGACAGGAACCGGCGAACGTAGAAAGGCTGGCTAGGCAGATGGCGGTGCGCCCATACTGGAAAGGATACCTGAAGCTGTCGCTCGTCACGTGCCCCGTCGCGATGTCGCCCGCCACGAGCGAATCCGAAAAGGTACGGTTTCATACGATCAACAGAGAGACCCACAACCGCGTCGTTTCCCACTACGTGGACAGCGTCACGGGCAAGGAGGTCGCCGATGAGGACGAGGTCAAAGGCTTTGACCGCGGCGGCGAGTATGTGCTCCTGGAGGACGAAGAACTCCAGTCTGTCAACCTCGAGAGCGTGAGGACGATCGAGATCAGCACGTTCGTCCCGAGAGAGAGCATAGACTGGATCTGGCTGGACAAGGCGCACTACCTGGTTCCGGACGACAAGGTCGGTGAAGAGGCGTTCGCCGTCATCCGCGATGCGATGGCGGCCGAAGACGTCGTCGGCATCTCGCGCCTTGTCATCGGCCGCAGGGAGCATGCGATCATGCTCGAGCCACGCGGCAATGGCATCATCGTGTGGACCTTGCACTACGGCGACGAGGTTCGCGGCGAAGACGAGTATTTCGATCGCATCAAGGCCGATGCGGCCCCTGAACTTCTCGGGGTTGCCCAGGAGGTGATCCAGAGGCAGACGAAGCACTGGTCCCCGTCTTTCGTGAAAGATCCGATGCAGGAGAACCTGCTGAAGATCATCGCGGCGAAGAAGAAGGGCCTGAAGAAGGTTGCCAAACCGATCGAACTTCCGGCGGCCGCCAAGAGCAACGTGGTCGACTTGATGGCCGCGCTGAAGAAGAGCCTCGAAGGCGGCGGAAGGAAATCGCCCGTCAAGGCGAAACGCTAGTCTGATAAGGCGCGCAAGCAAAAAGAAACCCGCCGAGGCGGGCAAGTTTACCCTGGGAGGAAACGCATACAATTTATTTTATTTAAATTAGGATGCGCTTATGCGGTAAATAAATCGTAAAGGGCAGAAGCTTCTCAGATAACAGCATCGTATGTTCAACTGCCATCAGATCCCTTGTGTCATTCGAAAAGAGCCTGGCGGCATGTGAGCGGCTGTAGTGCTGCTCGGCGCCGGAGGCGAGTGGGCGCCGACCTGTTCGCAAGCGCCCAGTCGGTCGTCTATTGTCCCGCGAGTTTCTCGAGTTCGTTCCGGGAGATCACCCGCTCCGGGTGGCGATCGTCGGTGATGTGGCGATAGCGGAGCTCCTCCATGTGCGGCATCGTCAGTGCCTGTCGAAGTGTCATGATGCCAAGTGGGATGCGTCCGCCGGCTCGCGCCGCGGCGACCTCAATGATCTGATGCATTGTGCTTTTCTCCCTTGTGCCCGAGGAAAATGCCGGAGTTTAGGGGCGATTTGATGGCGCAACGGCGACAAGGTGCGGTTTCTCGAATCGATCGGCGGCGACGAGGCATATGGAAAATGCGGCCGTCGCTTCGGCCAAAGGTTTCGAAGCGCGTGTTGCCGCGCCTGGCGCGATCAAAGAAACCGGATCGCCGCTCCTGAACCGGGATCAGTCCGATCCTTGCGCAACGCTTTCCCGCCGCCTTGACCGTAGGGAGAGGAACAAACGTCGTTCGGCCGGGTTATTTCTCTGATAGAATGGAGGATTGGAAATGGACCATAACAACCACGTTCGACTTGACGCCGCCGAGTTGACCCCGGCCGTCCTTGAAGGCGCGACGATCTATGATGCAGATGACAACGAGGTTGGCACGCTGGATCATGTTCACGGCATGGGAGCCGGCGGAACCGCGGTCGTGGACGTCGGAGGCTTTCTGGGCATCGGATCGAAGCCGGTCGCAGTTCCACTCAGCGATCTCGACTTCATGCGAGACGAAGACGGCGACGTCCATGCCGTCACGACGTGGACGAAAGATCAGCTGGAGGCGATGCCGGAACACCAAGATCCGGAATAGACCCCGGTCTGTTTCCGGGTCACGGCCGGCGCCCGATCGGGCGCCGGCCGCACGCACGCAGAAGGGCGGAGAGCACCATGAACGATGATCGCGAAGACAGAATCCGCAAACGCGCCCATGAACTCTGGGAAGCAGCCGGTCGGCCGGAGGGCAAGCAAGACGAACATTGGCTCCAGGCCGCACATGAAATCGACCAGGGCGAGGGCGAGATCGAAGGAGATGACGTCCCCAACCTGGAGGCTATGCGGGAAGCCGCAAGGCAACACACCGACACGTACATCGTGAAGACGGACCTCGAGGACGCGGACCAGCGCGAGGCGGCTCCCGGGACGCGCGAGCAGCCGTAGCGGGGTCTGCAGCCGACGGGACGGCCGAGAGGATCAGGCTGACGTCGGGAATGTCGGCGGCGAGTTGACCAGGCTCGTCGCCAACTGCCCACGCGTGCCTTCACAGGTATCCTGTTCGGCCCAGCCCATGGCGCATGGAGTCACCGCATCCATAGTCTGGTGCGGTGGCCGATCTTACTGCTGCTTTTGACCAGCGCTCCTGCCGTCAGAACGTTTGGAACGCTCTTCGAAGCGATCGGCACCCTTTTTCAATTCCGAACCCTTTTCAGCCTCTACCTTCCGCTCTTCCTCACGAGTGGCCTTGTGAAGTCCTCGCGCGCTTTCTTTGCCTCTTCCGGTGGGTGCATTCTCGACGCCCATGGTGCTTCCTCCGCTTTCGTAGAGTAACGGGGATCTTGCGGTCATTGTTCCGCATTGAGACGCATGGGCCAGCAAGTTCCGCCGACGACTTCTGATCCGGGCCTGCTATAAGGCTATCGGTCGACGAAAATCGCATGAAGAACAATAAAAACAATGGGAAATGGCGGAGCGGACGGGACTGTCATCGAACCTTCTCTCGCAGATTTACGAACGACCTCGCGCCAGTTCGCTTCCCAATCGATATTTTATCGAGGAGCTTTGTCTGACGTCTTGCTGTCTGAGGTCGTTCCTGCGAGCGCCTTGAAAACATCGGGCTCCACGGGCGCGCCGAAAAGGTAACCCTGACCAAAAGGGCAATTCATGGCCCTGATGGCATCCTTTTGGGCTTCTGTCTCGATTCCTTCTGCAACGATGTCGAGACCCAATTCCCGGCCAATCTCGATAGTAGCACCGACGATAATGCGCTTGGCGGGGCTCTGCGACATCTCACCGACCAGGCACCTATCAATCTTGATCTCGGTCAGCGGATATTGGCCGATATAGCGAAAGGATGAATATCCGACGCCGAAATCGTCAACCGACAGCCCGACCCTGAGTTCACGCAACTGATGAAATATCGCCATAAGTTTTGGCGTCTCCTCGGCCAGCATGCGCTCGGTGAGCTCAAGCGTCAGCCATGCGGGATCTGCACGGCTTTCGTTCACAGCGTCCTGAACGGAGGCGACAATGTCCCGGTGAGTGAGTTCGATGGCCGCGACGTTGACCGAAAAATGTAGCGGGGTCTCCCGGTGTCGGTTCACTTCGGCTGCAAAGCGAGCAACCTCGCATCGGCCCCAATGCCCGATATCAAGAATCAGCCCAGTGTCCTCGGCGAGTTCAATAAATCTGTCAGGACGCTGTAGTCCGAAGACCCCGTGGTTCCAGCGCAGCAGAGCCTCGGCCCCTATGAGCGCACCGGTGCGCAGGTCCACGCGCGGCTGGTAGTGGAACAGGAATTCCTTATTAGCAACTGCTTGCTGAAGTTCGTTTGTCAGGCGCTGCCGCTGAACGGAGCGGCGCTGGTCGACAGTATCGAACTCCTTGACTTCGCGAAGCCGCGTGCGCCGCGAGTGATGAAGTGCAGTTCCCGCTTGGCGGAGCAGGGATATGGCATTGTCGCCAGCCTGCCCGATCACGAAGCCAGTCGCGAACCTGACTTCGATGGAAGCGCCCGGAAGCGTAAACCTCTGGCCCAGTGCGATCCCTATCCTGTCTAGCCAGGCCACAGCCTGCTCGCGTCGGTCCACGATGCATGCGATGGCAAACTCGTCGCCTCCGGTCCGCGCGATCAAGTCCGGGCCAAGAGCCTGCAGCCGTTGTGCCGTCTGTTGCAGAAGAGCGTCGCCGACGTCGAATCCATAGCTTGTATTTATGTCCTCGAACTGCGCAACGTTGATCTTGATTATCACGGGCAACTGCACGGAGCGCATCGGCAACGCCTCCAACCGTTCCACAAAAGCATAGCGGTTCAAGCTACCTGTGAGCTGATCGTGGTGCTCGGCTTGATCGATGCGCTCGGCCGATAGATGCAGGTCGGTCACATCTCTGATGAGTCCCACGAGGTAGGTCATTTTGCCTTGAGCGGGCAGTGGAAAAAGTCGGATCGAATTCCAGAATAGGCGGCCGTCCTTGCGATAGTTTCGCAAGGTGACAGCGACAGGATTGAGTTCGCTGATCGCCTCCCGCATCCTTGCGATCTCTGGCTGAAGCCGGTCGCTCCCTTGCAGGTAACGGCAGTTCTTGCCGATCGCTTCGTTGCGGGAATAGCCAGTTATAGTCTCGAAGGCGCGGTTCGCATGGATGAGCGGCAGATTCGGATCGCTGGCGTCCGCAATGAGCACTCCCTCGTCGATCTCCTCAATCACCGCGCCAATGGCTTCGGCTGACATTCTGGCGAGTTCGTTCAGGTGCTCTGGCCGGGCACGTTCAGACTTTGCAAAATTCGGAAGAAAGCGATCGATAGCTGTGAATTTTTTGCCCGTCATGCGAACACCTTTTCGTCAGGTTGCGGCAATGTCCGAAGTCGCGCTGAAGGGCGCCGGAGCCCTCGGCTTGCCGCGCGGGCCGGAGCGGGATCGGGTCGTCGATCCTCCGCTTTTCCGAGGCGCACGCCCCTCGTATGCGGCCCCCCAATAGCGCAGCGCGACCGGCGGCGTAACTCGTGCGATTACGGGGTCGCTACCTCGTGGGGCTACGAGGATTGAGACCACAAGCAGCCGTGACGTCCTGCCGCAACTGGTGCTAAATTGTCGCTGAAATGGTTTGCAGAAGTGGTGCTATGCCCGGCAAAGGTGGTGCCTGAATGTCACGTCATGAGCGAACTGTCTTAGGGGCCGATCAGTTGCGCAACACGGGTCTTGCCCCTGTCGGCGACCGGCCTTGGGGCACGCATATCTGTCTGTTCTACGAGACACCCCAAGACCTATACGACGTGCACGCCGACTATTTTGGCGCCGGCCTCGCGAGCGGGGAATTCTGTATCTGGGCGTTATCAGAGCCGATCAACCGCGAGACCGCCATCGAAGCGTTGCGCAAGTCGGTTCCTGATTTCGATAAATATCTGCGGGATGGTCAGATCGAATTCATCCCGGGCTACCAATGGTATCTCCGCGGCGATGAATTCGACCCGCAACGGATCACCGGCGGCTGGCATGCCAAACTTGACGACGCGCTCGCCCGCGGCTTCGAAGGCATGCGGGTCAGTGGCAATGCCTTCTGGTTCGAGACCAGCCTCTGGAAAGAGTTCTGCGAATACGAGGCCGAACTCGACCGTTCGCTGGCCGGGCGCAGGATGATCGTACTTTGCACCTATCCGCTCGCAGCAAGCCGCGCCGTCGACGTCCTCGATGTGGCTCGCACGCACAATTTTTCGATCGCGAAACGAGACGGCCGATGGGAGTTCCTTGAAACGCCGGAGCTTGCCGCAGCGAAGCGCGAGATCGGGAGGTTGAATGGTGCGATCGATATTCTCTCGAAACCGTTCCCCGGCAGCCGGCACCTGACGCATCGAGAGCAAATTGTTCTGGCGCAGGTCGTCAAAGGCGCCTCAAGCAAGGAAGCGGCGCGCGACCTCAACATAAGTCATCGCACGGTGGAATTTCATCGAAAGAATATCATGCGCAAGCTCGGCGCACGTAATGTAATCGAGCTTCTGGGAATCGTACTTGGGAGTGGTCAACCCGAATAGCTTGGTGTGTCCACCTCCCCGATATCCGGCGAGGGAAGTCGTTCGGCGTGATCGTCTCGCATTCGAGCACGAGCTTCGTGCCGGCCTCGAGATCGGCGCGCCGCGCTGTCAGAAATTTTCGCGGGAAACAGCATTTTGCTGTCTTTTCCAAGTAATGGCCTGCACCTTGTTGGTACGTCCAAGTCAGTTGGACAACATGCCCAGCATGTTGCGCGGAAACGACAGGATCGTGTTGCCACCCGGATGCGCGCCGAGTTTGGCGCGAATCCGGTCACTTTTCGGGTTATTCGGCGCCCGGCTCGCTCTCTCCGGCCGCGCTGGGTTCCTCCGCCTCGCCTTGGTTTCTTTCGCTCCGCTCACATTCTGTGTCTTCGACGCGGCCTTTCCCACCGGTTCTATTCGCAGCTGCTCGGCAGTGGCGTCCCAGCCGACACGAATGGCGTCGCCCTGCGTGACTTCGCCGCCCAGCATGGCGCGGGCCAGGCGCGTTTCGACGATGCTGCGGATCTGGCGCTTGAGCTCGCGCGCGCCGTATTCCGGCCGGTAGCCTTCGGCGAATGGCCCAGCGTGTTCGGCGATGCCAAGATGACCACCGCGCTGCTCGACCGCCTGACCCACCAGGCGGGGGCTGGCGGAGGCCGCGGTCATCGCGTCTCGCGGCCTCCGAGTTCGCGCCGGTCCTGATCGCGCACCAGCCAGTGGACAGCGCCGAGCGCAAGCGCCGCGCCCGCGAGTGCGGCAATCTTGGATGATTCCGTCTCGCCGAGGTCCAGGATGATGAATTTGCGCGCGATGGCGAGGAGCGCGATCAGCACGATCGTGCGGACCTGGAGGATCCCGAAGCTGCGTTCGGTCGCAACAAGAAGGGAGCGCTTGAACTCGAGCGCGATCACCACGGTGAAGATCATGCCGAACACCACCTGGAAGGTGGCGTAATCGAGAGTGTCGAATGCCCCCAGAACCAAGCGGTTCACGACTTCGCGCATCAGCGCCCAGACCGACGCCACGACGATCGCCGCAATGATGACGCTGAGGACGAAGATGACACCTTGCTCGAACTTCTCGTAGAGCGTCATCGCCGACCATTGTTCACGGGTCAGCCCGGATCGTTGTAAGTCTTTCATGATTGCCCCTCGAAAGCCGCCCCGGAGAGACAAGCTCCCCGGGGCTTCGCCAGACGGTGCGATATCGCACGGAGCGGAGGGGTCGCCGCAAACCGGCGACACCCAATGTGGCAAATCAGCCGTTCTTGACCTCGATGCGCTTGACCTTGGCCTGCGCCTCGGGAGTCTGGGGCAGCTTGATCGTCAGAACCCCGTTCTTGAAGGATGCCTGCGCCTTTTCGCCATCCACACCGGGAGGGAGCGGAATTGTCCGGTAGATCGCGCCGTAGCTGCGCTCGGACAGGTAATACCCCTTTTTCTCCTCCTGGCGCTCGATCTTCTTCTCCCCCTTCACAGTCAACATGTCATCGTTGACCGTCACCTCGATGTCCTTCATCTCCATGCCCGGCAGCTCGATCGATACTTCGATCGCCTTGTCGGTCTCGACCACGTCGGATTTCGCTTCGCCGCTGCCAAAGGGCCATTCGAAATGACCGACACGGTTCCAGAAGTTCTCGAACACATGGTTCATTTCGCGCTGGAGTGTCGCGATCGGGTTGTCTTCGCTGCTCTTGGCATCTGGCGCGCCGTCCTTGCGCGCCCAGGGGATGAGGTCTTTGATCTGCATGATATGGTCTCCTTCGGTTTTCAGGCGCCCTTGACGGCGATCTTTTTCGGCTGCGCTTCAGGGGCTCGGGGGAGCGTCAGGGTGAGGACACCTCCACGCATCTCGGCTTCGATCCTGTTGGGGTCGAAGTCCTCGGAAAGCGTGAAGGCACGCTCGAAATCGCCCTCGCCATATTCGGCATAGGCAAGTTCGAGGTTTTCCGGCCGCACCGGGTCAACTTTGCCGCGGATCGTCAACACACGATTTTCGAGCGTGATCTCGACCGCATCGGCGGCGACCCCAGGCATTTCAAGCATCATGGAGACACCCTGATCGGTCTCGACGATATCGGTCAACGGGCGGTAGATGCGTCCGCCGCCGGTGGTCTCGGGCGAGTCGGTCGGCGTCTTTTCGGCGGCTTGCGTGATGTCGGTGCTCATCGTTCCAGCTCCTCTCAGGCTGCCTTGATCTCGATTTTCTTCGGCTTTTCTTCCTCGGGCCGGGAGATGACGATCCGCAATACGCCGTTCGTCATCCTCGCCTCGACCTTGTCATCCGAGGCCGCGAACGGCAGGCGGATAGTGCGGGAAAACCTGCCGAAACCGCGTTCGTTGCGGTGCCAGCGCGCACCGTCGGGAACCTCGGGCGCCTTGCGTTCGCCCGAAAGCGTCAGGACGTTGTCCTTAACCGAAATCTCAATGTCGCCCGGTTCGATGCCGGGAAGTTCAGCGGCGATGGCAACGGCCTCAGGGCCTTGCCAGACATTCACCGCCGGGAACGCCGCGCGGGCCGGCGGCCAGAAACCGCGGTCGAGATCGCGCATCATGGAGCGCATCAGCGCAAAGGGATCGCTGCGGCGCAGATATGTCGGGTAGAGCATTACTGGCCTCCTGTTGCTGATCGATGCCCCCGAACCGTCGGCATGGAGGGACCGGGCAACGGTGCCGGCCGGATGTGGGTTCGGAGACCGCCCATCAAGATAGGCGGTTCCATTTATTATGCAAGCATATATGATGCGTGCATTGCGCTTTGGATAGAGTGCGGTCTATCCTGTGTCTCATGCAACCGGAGGAAGGATACCTATGATCTCTTCGGACATCGCGCTGATCGGGACGACGATCCACCGGGTCGCGCAGCTCATCCAGCAGCGGATCGACCAAGACATCCGCGACAGCGGCCTGACCCGCCTGTCCTGGATGGCGGCGGCGCATGTCGAGGATGCGCCCGGGCTGACCATCGGCGATCTGGCCGACCGACTTGAGGTCGGCCCGGCCACTGCGGGCCAGCTCGTCGATCGCATGGTCCGGGGCGGCTGGGTCGAGCGGTCGCCCTCGCTCGACGACAGGCGGTCGCAGATCGTCACCGCAACGTCGAAGGCCCGGGCGAGGCTGGAGGAACTCGCGCCGCGGCAATCGGCGCTCGAACATGAAATCCTGCAGGATCTGTCGGCAGACGAAAGGCGCATCCTGCTGGCGCTGCTCGAGCGGATCAGGGCGCGGCTCGGGCGCCAGTGAAAGGGACAAGCGGCATGGAAAGGAAGACCGAATATAACATCTGGTACTGGGTGGTGGCTTTCATAGCCGTGCTTTTCATCCAGAACCTGATCGCCGGCTGGCAATCCGTCGCACCGATCAGCTACAGCCAGTTCGAGAGCTATCTCGAGGATGGCAGGGTCGCGTCCGTCGCGGTCGGCGCGGACACCATCACCGGCACCTTCACCGACCCCGTCGACGGCAAGAGCCAGTTCGTCACCACGGTCGTGGATCCCGCGATCCTGCAGCGGATCGACCGCTCCGGCGTCGAGATCACGGGCGTTCCGCAAAACACTTTTCTCGGCACGCTGATTTCCTGGGTGGCGCCAGCGCTTGTCTTCTTCGGAATCTGGATGCTGCTGTTCCGCAAGTTCGCCGACAAGCAGGGCTTCGGCGGGTTCATGCAGGTCGGCCGCAGCAAGGCCAAAGTTTACATGGAAAAAGAAACCGGCGTCAGCTTCGCCGACGTGGCCGGTGTGGACGAGGCCAAGGCCGAGCTCGAGGAGGTCGTGGAGTTCCTCAGGAACCCCGCCGAATACGGAAAGCTGGGCGCACATATCCCCAAAGGCATATTGCTCGTTGGGCCGCCGGGCACCGGCAAGACGCTGCTGGCCCGCGCGGTGGCGGGTGAGGCGGGCGTGACCTTCTTTTCGATCTCGGGATCGGAGTTCGTCGAGATGTTCGTGGGCGTCGGTGCCGCACGGGTGCGCGACCTGTTCGAGCAGGCCCGGAAATCCGCGCCGGCGATCATCTTCATCGACGAACTCGACGCTCTCGGGCGGGCGCGCTCCTCCGGCCAGATCGCTGGCGGCCACGATGAGCGTGAGCAGACGCTGAACCAGCTTCTGACCGAGCTCGACGGCTTCGACCCTTCGGTGGGCATCGTGCTCCTGGCCGCCACCAACCGACCAGAGATCCTCGACCCCGCGCTGCTGCGTGCGGGACGCTTCGACCGGCAGGTGCTGGTGGATCGGCCGGATAAGAAGGGACGTGTGCAGATTCTCGGCGTTCACATGAAAAAGGTGAAGCTCGCCCCGGACGTCGATGCCGAGAAGGTCGCAGCGCTTACTCCCGGCTTTTCCGGGGCGGACCTCGCCAATCTCGTCAACGAGGCAGCATTGCTCGCCACGCGCCGCAAGGCGGATGCGGTGACGATGGACGACTTCAACAATGCCGTCGAGCGCATCATCGCAGGGTTGGAAAAGAAGAACCGCGTGCTCAATCCGCGCGAACGCGAGATCGTGGCGCACCACGAGATGG
The DNA here is from genome assembly GCF_041930185.1 of Mycoplana ramosa. Classification (NCBI taxonomy): domain Bacteria; kingdom Pseudomonadati; phylum Pseudomonadota; class Alphaproteobacteria; order Hyphomicrobiales; family Rhizobiaceae; genus Mycoplana; species Mycoplana ramosa. Next base: position 252,323 of record NZ_JBHEEW010000006.1, read on the forward strand.
GGCACGCGCTGGTGGCGATGGCTCTGCCGGGGGTGGACCCGGTGCACAAGGTCTCGATCATCCCGCGCGGAATTGGCGCGCTCGGCTACACTATCCAGCGCCCGACCGAGGACCGCTTTCTGATGACGCGGGAGGAACTCGAGAACAAGATCGCCGTGCTGCTCGGCGGGCGCGCGGCCGAGAAGATCATCTACGATCACCTCTCGACGGGGGCGGCCGACGATGTGGTCAAGGCCACCGATATCGCCCGCGCCATGGTCGCTCGGTACGGGATGGACGAAGACCTCGGGCATGTCAGCTACGATACCGATCGACCCGGTTTTCTCGGCACCGGCGACCCGTCGTCGTGGCTGAACCGCCGCTTCAGCGACGCCACGGCCGAGCGGATGGACGCGAAGGTGCGCGACATCGTGGATGGCGTGTTCAAGCGCACCCTCGCCCTTCTCGAAACCAATCGGGATCTTCTTGAGCAATCGGCGCAGGATCTCCTGCAACGGGAGACCCTGGACGAGCCCGATCTGGTGGCAATTGGGGCCAAGGTGAAAAGAACGGAAGCGGTCGCTGCGTGACACCGTCACTGACGCAGATGATCGGCGGACAACCCTGACTGGATAAAGAAACGGAGAGGAAAAATGGCAAACGGAGCCTGCGATATTTGCGGTCGCCCGGCGACGGCGCGCGTGCGCGCCTCGGTGAACGGCAAAGTTCAGAACATGGAGCTGTGCGATCAGCACTACCGCGAAATGGTGCGCCGGTCGGGCCGCAGCGCATCGCCGCTGGAGTCCCTGTTCGGACGACATTCCCTTTTTGACGAATTCTTCGGCGATAGCGGGTTCGGCAGCCTGTTCAGCGACAGCCCGCTGCGGGGTGGCGCACTGGGCGCCACGGGCGCGGGTGAGGACGACGTCGTGGATGCCACCTTCGGGGAGGAAGCGCCGCGCCGCGGATCGCGGCGCGGCGGCGGACGCACCATCGCCGATCGGCTGAGCGAACAGGGCAACAAACTATTGCAGGATGCCGCACAGAAGGCTGGAGAATTCGGGCGCAGCGAGGTCGATACCGAACATCTGCTTCTGGCATTGACCTCGTCTGACGTCGTCAAGACGATCCTGGAACAGTTCAAGGTCGATGTGGACGATCTGCGGCGCCAGGTTGAGAAGGAAGCGAAGCGTGGAGAGGCCAGGACTGAGGGCGAAATCGGCGTCAGTCCTCGCCTGAAGGACGCGCTGAACCGGGCCTTCATCGCCTCGAACGAACTCGGCCATTCCTATGTCGGTCCCGAGCACCTGCTGATCGGCCTTGCCGAGGAAGGTGAAGGCCTGGCCGCGTCGATCCTGCGCAAATACGGATTGACGCCGCAGGCGCTGCGCCAGCAGGTGACCAAGGTCGTGGGCAAGGGTGCCGAGGAGGGCCGCGTGGAGGCGCCTTCCAGCACGCCCGATCTCGACCAGTTCAGCCGTGACCTGACGAAGCTCGCCCGCGAGGGCAAGCTCGACCCCGTCATCGGCCGCGCCCGCGAGATCGAGACGACGATCGAAGTGCTCGCCCGCCGGAAAAAGAACAATCCGGTGCTGATCGGCGAGCCCGGCGTGGGCAAGACCGCCATCGTCGAGGGGCTCGCACAACGGATCGTCGCGGGCGAGGTGCCCGAGGCCCTGCGCGACAAGCGGCTCGTGGAGCTCAACATCAACTCAATGGTGGCCGGGTCGAAGTATCGGGGCGAGTTCGAGGAGCGGGTGCAGAAGATCCTCAAGGAGATCACCGAGGAGAAGGACAGTCTGATCCTGTTCATTGACGAGATCCATACCATCGTCGGCGCCGGCCAGGGCGGCGGCGAAGGCGGTCTCGACATCGCCAACACCTTCAAGCCGGCGCTGGCGCGGGGCGAGCTGAACCTGATCGGTGCAACGACGCTCAACGAGTACCAGAAATATATCGAGAAGGACGCAGCACTCGAACGCCGCTTCCAGCCGGTCTATGTCGAGGAACCCACGGTCGCTCAGGTCATCATGATCCTGCGGGGTCTGCGCGACACGCTGGAGGCGCACCACAAGGTGACGATCACCGACGAGGCCATCGTCGCGGCGGCCGAGCTTTCGGACCGCTACATCACTGGCCGCTTCATGCCTGACAAAGCGATCGACCTGATCGATCAGGCCGCCGCACGTGTGAAGATCAGCGCCACAGCGCGCCCCGTGGACGTCCAGGAGCTAGAGGCCGAGGTCGCGCAGATCAAGCGCGAGCAGGACTATGCCGCAGCCCGCAAGCAATTCGACCGGGCAGCGGAATTGAAGAAGGAACTCGAACAGAAGCAGAAGGAACTGGACGAGCTTCTGGAGATTTGGAAGCGCGACCAGGCCTCCGCCACCGCCGAGGTGCGCGCCGATCATGTCGCGCAGATCGTCTCGAAGATCACCGGCGTTCCGGTCACTGAGCTGACCACCGAGGAGAAAGACAAGCTCCTCAAGCTCGAGGAGAAGCTGCACGAGCGCGTCATCGGTCAGGAAGAGGCCATCCGCGCCGTGGCGGATGCGGTGCGCCTGGCGCGCGCAGGACTGCGCGAGGGACGCGGCCCGACCGCGACATTCCTCTTCCTCGGGCCGACCGGGGTTGGCAAGACGGAACTGGCCAAGACGCTCGCCGAAGTAATCTTTGGCGATCAGGACGCAATCATCCGCATCGACATGTCCGAGTATGGCGAGCGCCACTCGGTCGCCCGGCTGGTGGGCGCGCCTCCCGGCTACGTCGGATACGACGAAGGCGGGCAACTGACCGAGAAGGTGCGCCGTCGGCCCTACTCGGTCGTGCTGCTCGACGAGATCGAGAAGGCGCACCCGGATGTCTACAACATTCTGTTGCAGGTGTTCGACGACGGTCGGCTGACCGACGGCAAGGGGCGCGTGGTGGACTTCACCAACACCATCATCATCGCCACGTCGAACCTCGGTTCGGACATCATCCAGCGCAACCTCAAGAAGCGCGGCACCAAGGAGTTCGACGAGGCAAAGCAGAAGTCCGAGCTGATGGAGGTGTTGCGCGGTCATTTCCGGCCAGAGTTCATCAACCGGATCGACGAGATCATCGTCTTCCACTCGCTGAACCAGTCGGAAATCCGCCAGATCGTGGGGTTGCAGCTGAACCGGGTGAAACGGACCGCCCTCGGCCAGGGCGTCGAGCTCGAGTTCGACGTGAGCGTCGTGGATCACTTCGGCGCGGTCGGCTTCCGCCCCGAATTCGGCGCCCGCGAGCTGCGCCGGCTGATCCGGTCGGAGCTGGAGACCGAGTTGGCTCGCGAGATGCTCTCCGGGCGGATCGAGGATGGTGACAAGGTCCGCGTCGCCTGGTCGGCGGACGAGCAGAAGGTCGTGTTCGAAAAGATCGCAAAGGACACCGGTGACGACAGCCCGGACGATCAGGCCAAGGCCGGGATCGACGAGTCCGGCAAAGTTGCCCAAGAAAAGGCGCACGCTCCGACGCCCGACGTCCCGGCCGAGGCCAAGGATGAGGTGCAGTCCAAGGACGACAAATCCGCCGGGTGACTTTGCGAAGGACTGGCCCGGCGCGATGACGGTCGCGCCGGCCCATTTCGTCGGAGGGTTGCAGGAAGGATCCGCGGCATGGAAGTCATCAGAGCATTTCGCAATCTTGACCGGCACGGCCAACAGCGCGCGCCTGAGGTCATCGAGGAAGAGGTGCGGCAACTTGAACCGCATCTTATACGCTTCCGCGAGAATCTCGTCCGGCTCGAAGTCGTCGCCTCGCAGACGAGGGGCAAGACGCGCATCAAAGGCGGCCTGCGCCTGCAACTGCCATCGGGCGTGATCGCGGCGCAGGAAGAGGGGTTCGAGATCGAGCCGGTCCTGCGCAAGGCCTTTGCCGACCTGCGCCACCAGGTCGATCGGCATGTGGCGCGCCTCAAGCACGAGCCGGAGTACAAGCGTCCCGCCCGCCGGCGCCGGATCGGCGCCCCGCTGCCGCCCGCGCGGGATGCGGCGGAGGCGGAGCGGCGCCAACTCTTCTTCGACCTGATCGAGGATCATCTCGATACGGTCTACGACACCGTCAGGCGCGAGTTGACCTATCTCGAATGCAGCGGATCTGTGCCGGAGGGTTACCTCAGCGTTCGCGATCTTGTCGATGCGACGATCCTCAAGGGACTGGAAAGGTTCGAGCAGCGGCCCACCGAGTTTTCCATAGGCGACTGGCTGCTGAAACTGGCTTTCGAGACCATCGAGGCCGAGGCGCGCGCCGCGCGCCGCGCGGTGCCGGAGGACGCCGCCTCGATCGACGCGAAACCCGAGACTCCGGCCGAGGAACCCACCGAGTCGGACGAGGAGATGTTCGAGTTCTACCAGCCCGACGACGTGCTGCTGCTCGAGGAGCTCATCGCCGACGACGGCGGGGACGACCCCGAAACGGCGGTCGCGAAACGGCAGGACGGGCTGGCCCTTCACCGGGCGATCGCCGGTCTGCCGGCGCTATGGCGCAGGGTTCTGTTTCTTGTCGACCTGAACGACACCCCGCTTGAAACGGCCTCCTCGGTTCTCGGCATTCCCGAAGACGACGTGACCCGGATCGCCCAAGCGGCGCGCGATTATCTTCGCGATAAACTGCGCGACTCAGGTCAGTCTTCCGATACCGTTCATGCGCTGTTTGACAGTGCTCATCAGAGAGGGTCGCGAATTCCCCAGCCCCTGCGGGATCGCGCCCGGCTGGAACACGCTTTTCTGGGAGACAACCGAGGGGTAGCACCATGATGCGCGGTCACAATCGTCCACCCTTTCCGCCGAAGATACCCGGGACCGATATGAGGTCGTGGGACGTTCCGACGGCGATCATCTACCGGCCGGCTCGTTCCGCGATGACATCGGCGCCGCGGCCCAACGACTGGATACTGGAATTCGAACCGTCGCGCCCGCCCCAAATCGAGCCGCTGATGGGATATACCTCCAGCGACGATCCCTATCGTCCGCTCCGGCTGAAATTCCCTGACCGCGAAAGCGCGGTCGAATTCGCGGAGCGGCAGGACTGGCGCTATTTCGTGCGTGAGGACACAGCTCACCGGCATGCGCCTGACCGCTGGCGGGGAGAGGAGCGGCATCGCCTCTACAAGGGAGCCGACGCCTCGGACGCCTTTCGCATACCGTCCCGCCTGGATCGGGGTCGCACGGATCACCGCCTCCGGCGCGCGGTCGAGGAGAAAGGCACGGTGGACCTGTCGTCGCAAGAACAGCCCGAATTCGATCCGGTGCTCGAAGCCAGTCTTGAATCCTTCCCGGCCTCCGATCCCCCAGCCTGGACGGGCGTGACGATCGCCGGGAAAAAGCAATGAACGCAATGGCCAGCGCGAGCGAGGATCTGCCGCTTGTTTCCCTACCTTGACAGCGTCGCGCGCCGCTACCCGCCCGTCATCGTATGGGCGGTCATCGGCATGAACGTCCTCGCGTTCCTCTATCAGATCAGCCTGCCTCCGCGCGTGCTGGACTGGTTCCTGTTCGAGTTCGCGCTGGTGCCCTCGCGCTTCTTCGGGCAACTGAGCCTCGTCGCCCCGTCCGACTGGACCCCGTTCCTGACCAACATCTTCCTGCACGGGGGCTGGCTGCACCTCATCTTGAACATGTGGACGCTCTGGATCTTCGGCCCCGCCGTCGAAGATCGGCTCGGACCGCGTAGATTCACGCTGTTCTATCTGTTCTGTGGTGTGGCGGCCGGACTGGCTCACGCGCTGGCGAACCCCGACTCAGTCGTTCCCGCGCTTGGCGCATCGGGGGCGATCGCGGGCGTGATCGGTTGCTACGCACGCATGTTTCCGGCGGCTCGGCTGGTGGTGATCGTGCCGATTCTGTTCATTCCCCTCTTCTTCGAAGTGCGCGCGGTCATTTTCGCGATGATCTGGTTCTTCATGCAGGTCGTTCCCGGTTTCCTGTCGCTCGGCAGCGATCCGGCCACGGGCGGGGTTGCCTGGTGGGCGCATATCGGCGGGTTTCTCGCCGGTTGGCTTGTAACGCCACTCCTGCGAAGGCGCGCCGACGTCTATCGCCACTATTATCGCGACGAGGGCATCTATGGCTTTCTGCCGGATGGCCGACGGGAAGGAGGACAAGGTCCATGGACATAATGCAGCTGTTTTGGCTGTTCTTCATCATTTCGGCGCTGCAGCCGGTTCTGCAGCGCAGATATCTTGAGGCGATGCGCGCACGCAAGATCGCCAGTATCGAGAAGAAGCGTGCCAGTCGCGTCATCCTGCTGATCCATCGGCAGGAGACGATGAACCTGCTGGGATTCCCCCTGATGCGCTACATCGACGTCAATGACTCGGAGGAAGTCCTGCGCGCGATCCAGATGACCGACGATGAAGTGCCACTCGACATCGTGCTGCATACACCGGGCGGCCTTGTGCTGGCGGCAACCCAGATTGCTCGGGCCATTCAGGGCCACAAGGGCAAGGTCACCGTGTTCGTGCCGCATTACGCGATGTCGGGCGGCACGTTGATCGCGCTTGCCGCCGACGAGATCGTGATGTGCGAACACTCCGTGCTGGGACCCGTCGATCCGCAACTTGGCCAGTTGCCTGCTGCCTCGCTCATCAAGGTCGTCGAGGAGAAACCCATCGCCGAGATCGACGACCAGACCCTGATCATGGCCGATGTCGGTCGCAAGGCCATTGCGCAGATCGAGGCATTCGCGAAACGTCTGCTGTCCGACAAGATGGACGAGAACCGCGCAGCGTCCGTGGCGGCGAAGCTGGCGACGGGCACCTGGACCCACGACTATCCCATCTCTGCCGACGAGGCCCGCGACATGGGCCTGCCCGTTGGAACGGACATGCCCAAGGAAATACTGGAGCTGATGACGCTCTATCCGCAGCCGGTTCGGCGCCAGGGCGGTGGCGTGGAATACCTGCCCGAGCCGCGGCAACGAGAGGCGCGCCGCGCCATGTCCACGCGCTGAATGCTTGCATCAGCCGGCCGCCAGGACCGGCTCGTCAACGAAAGGATACAGGATGCCCACCGGCGCCTGCCCGCACTGCAATTCCACCAACAGAGTGCCGCAAGAGCGCCTGACCGATAATCCCAATTGCGGACGCTGCGGCGCGCCCCTCTTTCAAGGCAAACCCGTCACGCTTACAGCGACTAATTTTGACCGTCATGCGAATGCCGAACTGCCATTGCTGATCGATTTCTGGGCTGAGTGGTGCGGGCCATGCAAGATGATGGCGCCCCAATTCGAGGCGGCGGCGCAGTCGCTCGAGCCAAATTTCCGCCTTGGTAAGCTCGATACGGAAGCCGAACAGAAAATCGCCAGCCGCCACGGGATCCGCAGCATCCCCACTATGATCCTGTTCAAAAGCGGCAACGAGATCGCGCGGACGAGCGGCGCAATGTCCGCCGTCCAGATTGCGCAGTGGGGACGCTCGCACGTCTAGAGTTTAAAGGTATTGGCCTTCCCTGCGCCATGCCATCAGGAGAAGAACATGCATGGCGTGACCGGATTTGTCGAAAGTGCGGCCTTGTTGGTCTTTGCCGCGTTCGTGCTCGTGACGATATGTTCACGGATCAGCGTGCCCAGCATTGTCGGTTACATTCTTTCCGGCATAGTCATCGGACCTGCCGGCCTCGGCCTGATTGCCGAGAACGCTGCCCTGAGCAGCATTGGCGAGATCGGAGTTGTACTCCTGCTGTTCGCTCTTGGCCTGGAATTCTCGTTCGAGAAGCTTGTAACGCTCAGGAAGCATGTCTTCGGTCTTGGAGCTGTGCAGGTTGCAGTCACGACGATAACGGTGTCGTTGGTAGCGAGTCTGATCTTCGATCTCGCGCCCGTCCCCGCAATCCTCATCGGCGGGGCCGTTGCCATGTCATCCACGGCCATGTGCCTCAAGGTGCTCGCAAACGCGAACGCTCTGGGATCGGCCCAAGGACGTATGGCCATTGCAGTGCTTCTGTTTCAGGATTTGACAGCTGTCGCATTCCTGCTTCTGCACGATTCGATGAGTGGAGCCGCCGAAGGGTATGGCGTGATAACGGTCGTTGCCAGTGTAATGGCATTGATTGCAGCTCTGTTCATTGCCCGTGGCCCGTTGCAGGTGCTTGCCCGTTGGGTAGCGTCGCGTGGCGATCCGGAACTTGCCCAGCTCCTCGCGCTCACGATTGCACTGGGGTCTGCGATTGTCGCGGCCTCCGCCGGTCTTTCTCCGGCCCTCGCCGCATTCGCGGCCGGCATGATTATCGGCGAGGGTGACGCCCGCCATGCTGTCGAGAACGAGATTCGGCCCTTCCGCGATCTGTTTGTCGGGATTTTCTTTGTCGGCATCGGAACGCAATTGCCACTTTGGATCATTCCATCTGCATGGCCTGTGGTACTGATCTGGCTTGTCATTCTTCTCGTGGGCAAGACGCTGATTGTTATGGTCGTCGCCCGACTATTCGGCGAGTCGCTTCAGATTTCATGGCGAACTGGAATCATTCTTGCTCATGGGGGCGAGTTTAGTCTCATGCTGCTGTCGGTTTCCTCGACATCGGGCATTGTTGCAGAGGAATTCGCTGGTCCTTTACTCCTCGCGATTGGCGTGAGCATGCTGGCCGGGACGCTTATGGTCAGGTGGGCGGGGCTAAAGGTTTAGTAGGGCAAACATAAAGATAACTATATTGCTCAGTTTACTAAGAGCACGCCCGAGCCTGATCCCGCATGACGCTGTAGTCGGCGAGCATTTCAACGATTGCCGATCCCTCCGGCAGCAGATTGAGCTCGTCGGCTGCCCGCGCCTGGAACTCCCGGCCATACTCGACCACGGGCGGGCAAGTCGCGAGCCTGCCATGCTCAGAACGAACCGTCCCGCATCCGTTCAGCAAGCTCGTGGTGATCGCGAGGACGGCGAGCCGCCGCTTCCAGCATCCGACGTTGGACGTCATTGGCCTTCTCCATGGTTTCAAGGCGTTCGGCGAGGCGTCCCGCTCGCCCCCCGGAGCGCCGAAGCGAAAGCAGGAACAGGAGCACGGCGAACGCGATGGCGCCGTAGCGCAGAGCTACCCGCATGCACGGGCGGGCGGCGAACCCGGTCAGGAGCGGGGCCATCACCGCTGCCCTCGGCGCCAGTCATCGAGCCGAGCGTAGATCGTGACCGCGATGCCGGCGAGCGCCACCGCGATGAACACCCAGCGCAGTGTGTCGAGATACGGCACGAGCGGCAGGATCGCGGACTGGGTCTCCGCCAGGACGCTCTGAGCCACCTCGACCCCGGCGGCACCCAGCGTCGCCACACCGGCTGCGCCGCCGCCCTTCATGGTGCGGCTGTCAGCCAGCACCTCGCGCGCGGGCGGCGTCTCGGCTGCAAATGCCGTCGCCCGGACCGGGAACCGCTCGCCCCACTGGCGCGCGGGCCCGACGTCGACATGGATGAACCCCGAGCGCGGATAGAAGCCGAAGCCGAGGAATCCGACCTCCCGCGCCGCCGCCTCGAAGGCCGCTGGGTCGTGGTTCGCCATGGCGATATCGAAGGCGGCGCCGTCGAGATGCTTCGACCGCGTGGCGCCGCCGACGGCGCGGTTGTGCTCGGGGCTGCGATAGGCGGAACGCACGATCAGCGGCTTGCCCAGCCGGTCGCGCAGCGCCTGCAGCTTGTCGAGCGCGGGCTCGTTGATCAGCAGCTTGCCAGTGCCCCGGCAGGCGATCTCGGCTGGCGAGAAGTTGGGCCAGCGCCAGCTGCTCACGGGGACGTCGCGCCAGTGGTCGTAGAAGGTCGTGGTCATGGGGTTCTCCGAAACGAAAAAAAACCCGCCTCGAGGGCGGGTGATTGCGAACTGATGAATGGGGATGGGGCGCGGCTACGGGCTGCCGCCGAAGATCTTGAGCTTGATGGCGATGCCCGCGAGCAGCGCCAGCATGACGCCGGTTGTGATCATGCGGACGGCCGTCTGCATGGCGGTGCGGCGCACCAGGCGGATGCAGTCGACGAGCGAGCGGAGATCGCGGATGTCGAGCGCGGCCTCGTCGCCGTCGAGACCGACATCGGCGAGCGCGCGCTTCGCGCCTTCCTCTGCGGCCCGGGTCAGGATCGCCTCGAATTCGGCGTCGGGCATGCGGACGAAGCCGTCGGATCGGGGTGGTGTCATCGGGATCCTCCTTCCACCGCTCAGCCGATCTTGCAGCCCCAGAAGGACGTGTGATCGGCGGCGAAGTAGCCGTCCGCGACCCGGAAATACCCCTGCAGTTCGACGGTATCGCCTGCCGTCAGCGGGACCATGGTCTGCAGCCAGATCGTGGTGGCGAGCGAGACGTGGGTGGCGGAGATCTCCCCGAAGGAGCCGCGGATTTCGGTTGTGCCGTTCAGAACGAGCCGCCCCCGCATACGCGCGGTCGTGCTGGAATTGACCTTGTAGAGCAGCGTGGCGCCGAAGAGGTAAGTGCCATCCACGGGCGCCACGAAGTGGTTGTTCGCGGCGTCGAACGCGCCTTGGTCGTTGTAGTCGGTGTTGTTCAGGCCAATCCTCGTCCAGGCCCCCACTCCAACATAGTTGTCGTAGTTGGTGTATGCCTTGAAGCGCGGCAGCCGGGGCTGATCGACGACGCCGGTGGCGTTGTCGACGCTCAGCCCGTCGAAGAAGGTGCTGCCGTCAGCAGAGACCGCGAGCCGAAAGCGGTCGGAGCCGAACAGCCCAACCAGCGCCTTGGTCACGAAGCCGGTCTGCAGGGTCAGCCCGAGATCGTCTGCGGCGGCCTCCTTGTTCATGGTGTAGAACAGATCGCCGGTGCCGCCCTCGGCCACGGTTTTCGCGGTCCAGAGCGCAGCGTTCAGCTTGGCCGAGAACGGGTTCGAGGCATCCGCTGTCGTGCCGACACCCAGCAGCGCCATGTTTTGCAGCGCCGCGGGCGTGGTGCCGATCCAGCTCGTGCCGTCATAAACGAGCAGCAGACCTTCGTCCTCGACCCATGCCCGCCAGCCGTTGCGGGGCGGCAGGCGCAGCCAGGCGCCGTCGGTCCAGAGCGCGACGTTGAGGTCCCACCCCGCCCAGTCGCCGGTTGCGCCCGAGGCGACGATGTAGCGGTCGCCATCAGTGGGAGAACCGGGCGGCGCCGTCAGATCCCGGTCCAGGACGGAGAGCTGGACGAGCCCGTCGAGGATCCGCAGCGCCTCGTTGTGGGTGACGTGCTTCTGGGCCTGCGCCGCCAGGATGTACGGCAGCATGAGATGGGTCGTGACGTCGGACATGGGATGGCCTCAGAAGGTGAGCGTGACGATCTTGGGCGCGCCCCGCCCGGCGAGGGCGGAGAGCTGGAAGATGCGTATGTCGAGCGTGTCGCTGGGGCCGAGCGGCGCGCCCCAGTCGGCGCTCTGCTGAGCGGCCGTGTAGACCGCGCTGGTCGTGGTCGTGCTCAGCACCCGCTTCACGGCAGCGCCGTCGAGGAGCTCGACCTCGTAGGCCTCCAGCTCCTCGGCCAGCGGCACCTCGAGCCCGCCCCAGCTGTCGGCCGCGAGTGCGCGCGACCGGCGCGTCCAGCGGATCGTCAGATCGCCGGGACTGCGCGGCTTGCGCCACGGCTGCTCCACATGGGCCACGGAGAACGGACGGAGCCCGATGCCCGCAGGCGTGAAGGCCTGTGCGACATAGGTCTCGTCGCTAACCGGGCGGCTCGCCGGGCCGATACGCCAGTTCCACGGGATGCCGAGGTCGGCCTCGGCAATCGGCAGCGATGCGAGGCTGTCGTCGAGCACCACGACGCGGGCACCAGCAGGCGCCGGGTTGCCCATCGCACCTTCGGTACCCCGCTGGCCACGCAACAGGCGCGTCAGCCGATACCGGCCGGGCGCGAGCAGCTCTGCCGCGCCCGCCTGCACGATCTCCCAGATACCCGGCGCGCTCTCGATCGCCAGCGCGTTCGCCCCACCGAACAGCGTCAGGTCCGTGGCGCTCTCCAGCGTGCCGGTCAGCAGATCGACTACCAGCGCGTTTCCGAGGTCGAAGCGCGACGTCGGTCCCGCAAAGAAGTCCGTGACCAGCGCCCCGATCCGGGCGCGACTACCGAACGTCGTCAGCAGATCGAACCCATCGGTCGAGGGGCTGCGGAACACCGCCATCTCGCCCGGCCAAGGTACCGCATGCGCGGCGACCATCGGCCGGTGCGCGGGTTGGTCCTCGGTCAGCTGCGGCAGGTCCATCAGCACCGCATCCGGAGCGCCGAACACGACCGCCCGCGTCAGCGACGCCGCGCGGGGATCGCCCGGCGGCAGGTCGTAGGTCGCGCGGTCCTGGCGGACTGCCTCGATGCCGCGCGCCTCGGCGTCGGCGATGGAGACGAGCCGCAGATCGACCATCCGCCCGTCATGCTCCAGTCGGATCGCGTCGCCAGGATCGAGCGCGAGCCGCGAGGGCGGCAGGCGGAACGCCGCCGTCTCGCGCCCCACCCACGCCTCCATCAGGGCACGGCGGCAGCGGCGCTCGGCCTCCTCGGGCGGCACGGCCATCGGGAAGGACTCGGACGCGACGCGCGTCGTGTCCACGGTGATCCGCCGCGCCTCGACGAGGGCCGCGTCGTAATCCTCGTCGGCACGCGCGACCTGCCACTTCAGCGCTTGAGGCAGGGCGCAGTCGGACGCGGGGCCGTCGCCCTGCGCCGCCCTGACGAGCGCGGAGAGGATCAGGTTCTTCCGGGCCGGATCGCCGGTCGTGCGATGCAACCCGTCCAGCAGGGTCGCCGGATCCCGGAACGGTGTGAGGGCAGCCTGCTCACGCCGGACGGCGTCGAAACTGCGCTGGAAGTGAAGGTTGGAGGATGAATACATGAGGTGATCACGGATCTCGTGCCACGCGAAGGACATCGGACGCCTGCCTTGCGGCCAGGCGTCCGGCGCCTTCTCGTGGCCAGGTCAGGACGTCGCGCGTCTCTGCGATTTCAGGGGGTTGGGTGAATGCGCGCTTCAGCGCGCGGGAGCGGTCGCGTTGTTCAGTGAGCCGCAGCCGCGGCAGGTGGCCTGCACCGGGAAGCCCACGAGATACTCGTGCCCCCGCGCGAAGCGCAGGTGCATGCGGCCGTCCCGGCAGACGCCGAGCAGCTTGTCACAGCGCGTGCAGCGCCATTCCGCGTTGGAGGTGGTGGGCTTGGTCTTCGCTGCGCCGGACCAGCTCGTCGAGGCTGCCTGGCGCGAGGGGAAGGGAGTCGGCATCGGGGTGCTCCTCTGACTGAGTGAGCACCCCTAGTGACGGCCCGAATCGGAGATGGTCAGACCCCCCAAAGGGAGATCAAACGGAGATGGGTTCCTCGCAAAGGGCCCAAAACGCACGGCGAGGCGAGTACAGATAACGGCCGTTCACGTCGGCCCATTCGTCGCCAAACAGCTGAGGCAGTTGCGAAAAGCCGGCGTATTCCTTCAGGGCCGCTAGCTTCACGCCGTCTTCGCGATCGCGATGATCCCCGATGAATGGTCGAGGCAGCGCGAGTCCTTGCTGCCAGGGACGGAATAAGGCTTGCGGCATCAGTCGGCCACGCTGTAGCTTCTCCGAGCCGTTGTCAGGCGAAAGAGCTGCCAAACCAAAGAATTGCGCGTTGATCTGAGCCGAGTTCTTTGACAAGCCGTTTGCTGCGCGATGGCATGTCGAAACCGGGCCAAGTAGATTGCGCATGAACGAAGCCGATACCTGCAGGAAGTTCGTCGTCCCGAAGCTGCAGGAAGCAGGCTGGGATGATCGCCCGCACGCGATAAACGAGCAGAGAACCTTTACTGACGGCCGAGTTGTATTTGTTGGCGGCAAAGCTCGCCGTGGCAAGCAGAAGCGCTCAGACTATCTGCTGCGGTATAATCCGGACTTCCCGATCGCCGTCGTTGAGGCCAAATCCCGCTACCGGCACGCCGCGGAGGGACTACAACAAGCCAAGGAATATGCAGAAATCCTTGGTCTTCGTTTCGCGTATTCGACCAACGGGATCGAGATTGTCGAGTTCGACTACACGACCGGCATCGAGCGAACGATTTCGGATTTTCCGGCACCTGATGACCTTTGGGCCCGGCTCCGCCGCGCCGAGGGCATTGTCGACGACCAAGTGGCCGAACGGCTGCTGACGCCCACCTTTCCAGACCGAGCCAAACCCCTTCGCTACTATCAGGAAATCGCGGTGAACCGCGCGGTGCAAGCGGCCCTTCAGGGCAGGAAGCGGGCACTGCTCACCCTGTGCACCGGAGCGGGCAAGACTGCCGTCGCCTTCCAGATCTGCTGGAAGCTATGGTCAGCACGCTGGAATTCCAAAGGGGTGAACCGGAACCCGAAGATCCTGTTTCTCGCCGATCGCAACGTCCTCGTCGACGATCCGATGGCAAAGGATTTCAGCCCGTTTGGCGACGCTCGTCACAAGATAGCTGGCGGCGTCGCGGTCAAGAGCCGCGACATGTACTTCGCGATCTACCAGTCCATCGCGCGTGACGAGAACCGCCCCGGCCTCTACCGAGAGTATGCGCGGGATTTCTTCGATCTCATCATCATCGACGAATGCCATCGGGGCAGCGCCCGGGACGACAGCAATTGGCGGGAGATCCTCGAGTGGTTCGAGCCTGCGACCCAGATCGGGATGACAGCGACGCCGCGGCGAGAGGATAACGTCGATACCTACAACTATTTCGGCGATCCGCTCTATGAGTACAGCCTGGCGCAGGGCATCGCTGACGGCTTCCTGGCCCCGTATCGCGTCCATCGCGTCATCTCGGACTACGATGCTGCCGGCTGGCGGCCGACGCGGGGTGAACTTGATCGCTACGGACGCGAGATCCCCGACGCCGAATACTCCACGCGGGACTTCGAGCGGGTCGTGGCGCTGCGGGCACGAACGCAGGCCATTGCGAGACATCTCGCAGGGTTCATGGCCGAGACCGACCGCTTCGCCAAGACCATCGTCTTCTGCGTCGACCAGGAACACGCCCTCGAGATGCGGCAGGCGCTCACCGCCCTGAACACCGATCTCGTGAAGGACTATCCCGACTACGTTTGCCGCGTGACGTCCGACGAAGGCGATGTGGGAAGCGCGCACAGGGCGAAGTTTCAGGATGTCGAGACCCAGACGCCGGTCATCCTCACCACGTCGCAGCTTCTCACGACCGGCGTGGACGCCCCGACCTGCAAGAACGTCGTGCTTGCGCGGGTCGTGGGCTCCATGCCCGAGTTCAAACAGATCATCGGGCGAGGCACGCGTCTCAGGCCCGACTACGGCAAGCTCGCCTTCAACATCATTGACTACACCGGAACCGCGACGCGCATGTTCGCCGATCCCGCCTTTGACGGCGATCCCGTCCGCGAGGACGAAGCGGTCATCAATGCAGACGGCGACATCGTGGAAGAGCGCGAGATCGAAGAAGTGGCGCTGGATCCCGACGATCTTCCAGAAGGGCCCGATATGCCGGATGGACCCGTCGATCTGGGGGACGAGGGCGAGAACGGGCCCCGCAAGTTCTATGTCGACGGCGGCGAGGTCTCGATCGTCCGGCACCTCGTCTACGAACTCGATTCTGACGGGCGGCAGCTCGCCTGCCGCCAGCTTACCGATTACACCGGCGACAAGGTTCGCACGCTCTATCCCAATGCGTCGGAACTGCGCACGGACTGGCTTGACCCCGAACGCCGGGCGGAGATCGTCGAGCGGCTCGAGGAGAAGGGCATCGACCTCGATTCCCTGGCTGATGCAGTCGGAAAGCCGGAGGCCGATCCGTTCGATCTCCTTTGCCATCTCGCATATAACGCGCCGCTGCGAACCCGGCGCGAGCGCGCTGACCGTCTGCTGAGAGAGCAGGACGAGTTTCTGGACCGCTTCGGGCCGGATGCCCGCGAGGTCTTGGATGCCGTGCTTGAAAAGTATGCCGAACATGGCAGTGCCCAGTTCAAGCTGCCGGACATCCTGGAAGTGCCTCCGTTCAACGAGTGGGGCAACGTCATCGAAATCGCCGCCCGCTTCGGCGGGGGCAAGGAGCTGCGCAGCGCCGTCACCGAGCTGCAGCGTCTGCTCTACACCGCTTGAATTGAAGGAGATCGACCTTGGCCAGAACCGCCCGTAAGAAGGCTGAGCCGAAGCAACTGACCACTGCCCAGCGTCTCGACAGCATCATCAAGTCCGCCCGCAAGATCATGCGGAAGGACAAGGGGCTGAACGGCGACCTCGATCGGTTGCCGATGCTCACCTGGATCATGTTCCTGAAGTTCCTCGACGACATGGAGCGGATCGAAGAGGGACGCGCAGAACTTGCGGGCAAAGACTATCGCCCGATCATCGAGGCTCCTTATCGCTGGCGCGACTGGGCGGCGGATGCGGATGGCATCACCGGCCCGGACCTCCTGTCGTTTCTAGTTTCCGAAATGACCGAGCGTCCGGACGGCACCCGCGGCCCAGGGCTGTTCGCCTATCTTCGCGGTCTGCGCGGCGACAACGGGCGGCGAGAGCGGCGCGACGTGATCGCGACCGTCTTTCAGGGCTTCGCCAACCGGATGGAAAGCGGCTACCTGCTGCGCGACGTGGTCAACCTGATCGACGGCATCCATTTCGACTCGTCGGAGGAAGTCCATACCCTCGGCCGCCTCTACGAGACGCTGCTGCGAGAGATGCGCGACGCGGCGGGGGACTCAGGCGAGTTCTACACACCCCGTCCGGTTGTGCGGTTCATGGTCGAGGTGACCGATCCCAAGCTGGGCGAGACCATCCTCGACCCGGCGTGCGGCACCGGGGGATTTCTGACCGAGGCCTTTCAGCATCTCGAGCGCCAGGCCGATACGGTCGAGAAGCGGCGCATCCTGCAGGAGGACAGCTTCTTCGGCGGCGAGGCCAAGTCGCTGCCGTTCCTGCTGTCCCAGCTCAACCTTCTGCTGCACGGCTTGCATGCCCCGCGCATCGACCCCGGCAACGCCCTTCGCTTCCGCCTGGCGGAGATCGGCGAGGACCAGCGGGTCAATGTCATCCTGACCAATCCGCCATTCGGCGGCGAGGAGGAGGCAGGCATCCTCAACAACTTCCCCGAGGACCGGCGCACGGCCGAAACGGCGTTGCTGTTCCTGCAGGTGATCATGCGGCGGCTGAAGCGGGCCGGGCGCGGTCGGGCCGCGGTCGTCGTTCCGCACGGCACGCTGTTCGGCGATGGCATCTCGGCGCGGATCAAGGCGGACCTGCTCGAGAAGTTCAACCTGCACACGGTGGTCCGGCTGCGTGAAGGGGTGTTCGCGCCCTACACGGACATCCCGGCCAACCTGATCTTCTTCGACACGACCGGACCGACGAAAGACATCTGGTACTACGAGATGCCGCTGCCTGAGGGCCGCAAGAAGTACTCGAAGACCGCACCGATGGCCTATGAGGAGTTTGCGGACTGCCTCGCCTGGTGGAAGAAGCGCGAGCCGAACGAGCGCGCTTGGAAGGTCTCGGCCGCTGACCTGATCCAGCGCGACGATCAGGATCGTGTCGTCGCCTGCAACCTGGACATCAAGAACCCCCATTCCGGTGAGGTCGTCGATCACCGTGCGCCGGCCGAGATCGTGGACGCGATCATCGCACAGGAGCAGCGGATCATTGGCATCATGGACGAGATCAAGGCCGTGCTTGCGGAGCGCGTGTGATGTGGGGATCGATTGCCATTTCGGACTTCCTGACCAAATCCGAAAGCTGGGTACCAGTCGAACCTGACGGTAAGTACAAGCAGATCACGGCGCGACTCTGGGGAAAGGGCTTGACACTTCGTGGTGAAGTTCCGGGCAGCGCAATCGCCGCTGCGCGACAGTACTGTGCCAAGGCCGGCCAATTTCTGCTTTCGCGGATCGATGCTCGCCACGGCGCCTATGGGATCGTTCCCGAGGAATTGGACGGCGCCTTGGTCAGCAACGATTTCCCTTGCTTCGACATCGACGCCTCAAGAGTAATGCCGCACTACTTCGAGTGGTACTCGCGCACCCCCGAGTTCATCGACCTGTGCCGTCGGGCAAGCGAAGGATCGACGAATCGAGTGCGCATGAAGGAAGACAAGTTCCTGAGAATGATGGTCCCGCGTCCGTCCCTCGACGAGCAGCGCCGCATCGTCGAAAAGCTCGACAGGGTCGCGGCACTGGTGGACGAACGCCGCAACGCCATCGAGGCGGCCGAGCGCGAAACGCAGGCGCTGCTGCTGAAAGCCTTCCAGCGCGCCATCGATGGCGCCCCCCTGCGCCCCATGGCCGAGGTCGCGCCGCTGGTGCGCCGAGAGGTCGAGATCGAAGCTACCCGGGAATACACGGAGATAGGCGTCCGCAGTTTCTACGATGCCTGGTTCTGAGTTCAGCTGGCAGAGCCTGTTCTGGGTGAAAGAGGGCGATCTAGTATTCAGCAACCTCATGGCTTGGGAAAGAGCTATCGCCGTTGCGGAAGCGCATGACGAGGGCACAGTCGGAAACCACCGCATGTTGACTTGCGAGGTCAATCCGAAGTTGGCGACGCCGGGCTTCCTGATGGCCTATTTCAGAACGTACGAGGGCTTCTCGAGCATCGTTGGGCACTCGCCCGGCACGATTGCCCGCAACAAGACCCTGTCATCCAAGAAGCTTCCGACGATCCTCGTGCCGACGCCGCCGGTGGAGACCCAGAAGTGGTTCGACCGCCTTCAGACGAAGGCGCACGAAGCCCGCACCATCCGCGCCAACACCGCGCAGGATGTGGAGGCCCTGATCCCGGCCATGCTGCACGAGACATTTGGGAGGCAGCATCAGGCGGCGTGAAAATCAGCCGGCCTATTTGTCCGACGCCGTTCCGGTCCAGAGTCTTGTATCTGGGCTCGGCGTCCGTTTGCCATTTGGGAGGTCGAAACGCAGCAAGCCGGCCTTTCGGTTAGTCGTCGCGATCTTGTTGAGATGTGTGGTCCGCACCGGCACTAGCTCCATCACCTCACTGGCAAGTGGCCCGAACGCGATCCCCGGTCTCTGTGACACCGTCTGCAACAGGAGTTCGGTCGCCCAACCGACATGAGCAGAGCATCCGACCCCGTCGCGATCGGTCTCGAACGCGATGATCTGGTCCTCTGGAAACAGCTGCGACTGCCTGCTTTCCTCGGTCTGGATGGCGTGGCGCGTGCGGACCGCTTCCTTCTCCACCTTTTCCTGAACTGTCCGGAAAACCTCTACGCCGATCCCGCTATGAGTGCCGAGTATCAACCGCATCTTGATCCGATCCTCACGCGGCTTTCGGATAGCCATATCGGTCAGGTAGGTGGCGACCCGGGCCTCCTTCATCTTGGCCTTCAGGAGCTGCAGGATCTTGGTCTCGTTCGAGCCCTCCGGCATCGCCTCGAAGGCATCCTTCCAAGCAGGATCTGCCAGGAAACGACCGACGGATGCCGCAACTCCATCCCAGCCAGCGTGCCTGTTCACCTCTTCAGCCATGAAGTTGAACAGGAATTCGCCGTTCAGGCTCCGCAGGAACTCAAAAACCTTGGCGGATTCAACGTTCCAGCCGGTGGGATCGATGAATGTGAAGGTGAAGCCGTCCCGGCAGGCAGCGCGTATGCCGTCGAGGTTGTCTTCGAACTGGCCTGAGAACACCTGAATGTCGAACTCCGGCTTTTCGGCTGCGAACTCCCGCAATTTCGCGACGGATACAGGGTTCCGTTCGCAGAACCGAAAACGGACCTTGAGGCCGGGACGTCCCATATCGAGCAAAGATCTGCGAACCGTTTCCAGTGTTTCGATGGCCTGAGAAAACGAAGCGTCGGAATACCTGTTGGTGTCAGATACCCGCCAAGGGCCTGCGAAGGCGTCCACGAAGTTGAAGACCGGCGATCTGCCTTGGAAAAGCTTGTAGGCTGCGGACTCGAGATACTTGTTGAGAAACAGATGCTTGATGAAGGACTGCTCGCGCCCGTGATAGTTTTCTATCCTGGGCGGCATCAGGCATCCTCGGGCTGCAGGGCGCGAATGATGGGTTCGGGAACGATCTGCCAGGGAAAGCCATTCCACTCTTCGCCGTCGAGAAGGCGCCCGCCGGATTTCGGTCTTGCGCCGCCCCACTGCTTGAAGAAGAACGCGACGTCGTCACGTCCGCACATGTCCCGGATCTGGCGGACCCAGCTTTCGTCCATGGGCCGAGCCCGAGGCCCGCTTTCCCCCCCGACGATGGCCCAAGCGACGCCATGCAGATCGACATTCCCGACCGGTCCGAGCAGCGGCTCGAACGAGATGAAGCGTGCGTCGGAATTGATCTGCTTCAGGTGCTCGATCCGGCTCGCGTGCGCGGCGTCCTCGACAGAAACGCCGAGCCAGATGTGACGAGGGACCGGCCCTCCATGATACCGCTTCCGAACGTAGTTGCGCATGAGCGAGCTGCGCTTGGTCAGCACCTGGTAGACGTGCCAGTCCGCCTGCTCCATTGCGTCGAACACCGCGTCGATGAATGTACGGTCGATGTCCTTGTGAAAGAGGTCGCTCATCGAGTTCACGAAGATCATCCGCGGCTTTTTCCAGAGCACGGGCTGCTTCAGCCTCGACGGCCAGAGTGTCAGGTCAAAGCCCTGCTCGTAGGGGTGTCCAGAGATTCCACGCCAGCGCTCTGCGAACCGCTCGGCGTAGCAGTTGTCACAACCGGGACCGACCTTGGTGCAGCCCGTCACCGGGTTCCACGTCGCGTCCGTCCATTCGATGTCTGACTTCTGGGCCAACTGCTCGCCTCACACTTTTTCACAACGGTAACACGCGGCTGACTCAGCACAAAGCACGAACAGCGGCCGGGGTGAGATTGGTCCCAGCTGCAGCCGAACCGCGGCGCAACAGGCGGCGTTCGATCTCTGTTCCATTCGCCATCCAGATGGATTCTCCAAATCGCGTGCATCACGGACTTCGAAAGATCACTTTAAAGCAATGACTTAAAGCTGTTCACCGGAAGCGCGGCGGTTAACAGGTGCGGAGAATATCGGCCCGGAGAGAACGCTTGTGCGCCCTTCGGGACGTGGGCCGGTTAACAGCCCCACCCGCATAACCCTCGAAAACAACGGAAAAATCCGGCCACAGCCGGATCGGGAGAACGCTTTCGCAAGGGCAAGTGGCGGAAGAGGTGGGATTCGATAAGTTGTTGATATTGCTAGACATTGCTGGAATATCAGCGTTTCCGAAGAGCCTGTCAAGACCCCTGATGTAGCAGTTTATGTAGCTGCCCCGGGGCATGGAAATGGTGTCTAGTCCTGTTGCTAAATCCCGCGAACACTGCGAAGGTCGGTAGGTTCAATGAACCTGATGTGTGTGTGTTTTAACCCCTTAAAGAGGTAGAACATGCTCGATCAAATTCGGGATTGGACCAGCTTTCTCGCCGCCATCCTTACAATTGTGCAAATGGTGGTCGGTGCCCACAAACGACGAAAGCCCCGGAACTAACCGGAGCTTCGTTCAATTTCCTTTCGGATCACCACGCGCAACGGGTGATTAAGCCAATCCCGGATGTGGCGCTGTGCTGCTTCCGGGGCATTCTTGACCTTGTCCGTCATGTGCATGACAGCGATGGTGTAGCCTTGCCCGGTCGTCGGGTCTTTCATCCTGAAGGCGTTGCCAGATAGCTTTTCGATTTCAGCAAGCGAAAACTGTCGTGCCCAAGAGGCATAGGTTGCCTTGGTCAGGTCAAGCGAGACGTTCACACGAACGAATTCGAGAACGGTCGCTTCCGGTTGATCTAGCTTCAGGATGACGAATTCAATCATCGCCGATCAGGCAACGGCTTCGAACGGCTCGACTTCGGAGAAGTTCACGCCTTCGCGGCACGGCTTCCATACCGTATTGCCGTCTTCGTGCTTGGTTGCGTACTGAACCTGAATCCGTCCGTGGCGGTTGCCGTTCTCGTCAACTTGATATTGGTCGCGAAAGACGTAGGTCATGCCGTCCTGTTCATAGCGACGTTCATCACTGGTGAACGGGGTGAGTGTGTGAGCCAATGAAATCACATCGACCGTGGCGAACTCCGACACATACACGTCAACGATAGCATGACCTTCATTCTTTACCGGCTTGCCGAACGAACCGAGATGGCTGCTATTCGCGACCGTGACCTTCTTCGGCTTGCCACCAGCTAGCCGGATGGCTTCAAGGACAGAAACAAAAATGGCATCCGATACAGCCGTTTCCGGTTCCCTCATATCAATCCACGCTTCGGAACCGTCTTCGGTTCGCCAAGCGGAATATTCCGGGGCGGTGATGAAGGGGATTGCATTCTTCGGCACGATTGCCGCAACACTGATATTGGTCATTTCGGTTTTATTCTCCTAAAGGTTTGATCGTGCTTATATTTAGGAGATGTCGCGGCTTCGAAGCCGAAACCGATGTCGGAATATCTCTTGCCGATAATGCTCTTATCGTAGTTCTGCCGCACATATTTTGAAGCGGCGTAAGACATCGTTGTAATCTCACGATCCGGGTTCTTGCACACGTTCCGGATTGTCTCGTGTGACATCAAACCATTGCTCGCTTTGTCTGCTTCAAGCGTTGATGCAAACCGCCCCCATGGTGTGAGATAGTAGCCCGAAAACATCCAACCGTTTTCACCAGATGCCTGCGCCTGCATCTTTTTGCGCGCTTCCGGGGTGTGCTTTTTTCCATGCCAGTGATTGTTTTCCCCACTCGTTTTCCGGCGAATTTCTTCTCCGTACGGATGTTCATCCAGTGTGTATGAACCGCCATTCGCTTTCTTCGAGATGTTGTAAAGGTTGTCGCATTCATCGAGATAGCGATTTTCCAAATCGTGCAATTCGTCAATTGAAGCCAGTTCCAAAATCTCAAACACAAGCGCGCTTTCGCCGAACTCATTGTAGGCATCCTGAAGAAGAATATTCGGATGTCGGTTGTTCGAAAGGTTGTTGAAATGCTGCCACTCACGCCCCTGGGCTGATGTTGAGGGCTTCGGCGATGGTGATAAGCGTCGGGCTGAGACGTGCAAACGTCGTTCCATATTCCCATTCAATTGCGGCTTCATCTTTGACCGGACCTTCCGGCAATGCGGCAATAGCTGCATCGACACTCGCCAGCGAATGACCGTTCCTTACCAGCGTCAAACGAAGTTGACGGGCTGTAATCGGCGGCATGCGTTCCCGGATTTGTTCCGGGGTAGGTGGGATGTAGGGTGCCACCGGACCAGCTTTCGCGGCGGCATAAATTTCCCTACCAAGACTTTCAAAATCGTCGGGTGTTGCGGTGAAAGGAATCCATCCATATTTCGGATGTTCATACTCTACGTCAATCATTGTATTCGAGGCATTGCTATATCGTGCATTTCTAAAAATATGCATTAGGATATCCTCATCCAAACTGTAGTGCTGTTTTCGTCTGCGGTCGTGTCGGCACTCGGGCTATATCCCATACAGCGCCACGTCCCGCCGGGAGAACTAGAGCTGACTGTATATCCCCCGGCTGTGGCGTATTTCAAAGATGATCCGGCAAGTGTAGAACCAGCAGCCCTATTCGAAGCGGCTGAACTGTATAGCAACGCATATGTGCCAATACCGCCTACCGCCAAAGCCGCATTGCCGAAACGGTCCTGACCAACAGCCGAACCGATAGGCTGTGACGCCATCGACGTATTCGAATAGAGGGAAGCCGACTTCAGCGGGAACAAAGTGATGCCGCCTTGCATCGATCCGCGTCCAGCCGTGGCGTTATGAGCGCGGACAAGCCCGGGATTGTTCAGTGCTGGTAGATCAGGCGTGAAGCTGGTGAACGGGGTGTCGATTATTGCCATGTGGACGCACCGAAATAGATCGTCCCGGTTTGGCGTCCGCGTCGGTCATCTTCCGCCACGATGGCGAGCGCTTCCTTCAAGGCAGCGTCTTCAATGGACACGCCTTCCGGGTTCGTCTGCCAACGGTGGAATTCTTTCAGGATCGCCGACACGTACACATTCGGGAAGCGTTCGAACAACCAATTGCTTTGGTCTTCGGTCAGGTCCGGGAAAGCGGCGTGATAGAGAAAGCCCACCTGTGAATCGACTTCGCCGACGAACACAAGCGTATTGCCTTCGCGGTAATATCCGACTTCATCGGACTCGATCTGTGCATGTGAAGGGGCAATCGGCTTATAAGTTCGGGTGCCGGTGATCGTGCGGATTTCCCGGAAATCGGACGGCAGTTCAGCCTTGCCATTGGTGACGTTTAGGAGCACCGTTTTTTCGGCAAGATAGTGTTTGGTGATGGTTCGAAGGTACGTTTCGGCACGGCGAATGAAGCTGGTAATCGGGGCATCATCGCGGATCGTGTAGCTTTCGATAGTTTCAAGAAGCTCGTCGTAGGTCAATTCGAATTCTTCCGTTAAATAGCTTTAGTTCAGCTATTTAGCGGCTGCGATGATTGGACGCTTTCAAAGTGGAAGTTGACCGAACGCCATGTCTTGCCGACGACACTTTCATCATGAAACTGTCGAAGATAGTGGTTCTGCGCGAAAGCGCTTTTAGTGATTACTTTGTCCGCATTGCTGCAATATCGATGCACCGCAGGTTGTTTCATAAGCCCATTAGAAGCGATGGCTGCTTGATGCGAAGACTCAAACTTCCCCCAAGGCGTGTAATAATATCCAGAGAAAAGCGGATGCTTTGCGCCGATTTTCGAAATGGAGAAACCGCGACGGGCTTCGATGGTGTGTCGTCTGCCGAACATAGGATTGTTCTCACCGGAAGTAGCTTGCGCCATTTTCTGCCTTGCGATCAAATCGAAACGAAGTACTCCCGATCTTTTGTGCTTTGAGCTACCGTGTGTCATGCGACTTAGTGCGCATGCCATTTTGTGCTTGTGATTTCCGGATACAACCATTTCACGCAGCAGCGAATGTGCGTGGAAATGCTCTTTCAGCGTCAACAGCACAAGATTAGATTTTCGATTATCGCCACCCAAAGATTTCGGAATAATGTGATGTTGTTCATAATATATGCCGTCGCCCTTTCGACGGGCGATACGCTTCGCTTTCCGGATCATATGGAAGTAGATAATTGTATGTTTCGACTCATTGAATAGCCCCAATATTCTAAACCCTGTTAGAGCCTCCAATTGTTCGTGCGGAATTTCGCAAGATCGCCGTTGTTCAGGCGCTTCTTCATTGCGTTCGGGTCTTCGGTGATACCTTCCCGCTGCCATGCGAAATAAAGGCTGGTCGGGATGCTGGCGACCTTCACCAAGTTTCCATGACTACCGGTTTGATTAAATTCGGCTGCTTCTTGTGCGTTGGCGTCAATGATCGCCTGAACCTTCTGCACCGTGGTAATGTGCAGTTTGTCGCCGTCGCGGGTCAGCCAAACGGTATGTGTGGGAGTGTCTTCCCAAAGCAGCGAACCGGACGGAACCAAGTCGCCAATCGTAAATTTATCCACTATCGTTTCCGCAAATTGCTTCAATTCGAAGTATTTAGCGGCGGGGACAACTTGGCGGATTGGGCGGGGGATTGAGGGCTATGGACAATAAAAGAGCGCCCCGAAGAGCGCCCTTAGTTGAACCCTGAATTTATGGATTATTAGCCGTTCAGGTCAGCAATCTTGGCGTTGCCAGCTTCGTTCAGGCACTCAAGGGTGACTTCCGTGATAAGCTGGAACTTGTCGCTGTCACCGGTCTTGGCAAGCTTTTCCTTGCTGATCGAGCGGACAACAGCTTGGTTCCACAAGTCCGGATCGAAGCAAATGACCGTGGTCGTGGACATGAACCTATGCGGGAGCACGGAAACCGTACCAAAGTCCGATACAAATGTGTCAACAGCCTGATAGACAGTCTTGTCTTTAGCCATCTGCTGCTTGGTGCCAGCACCGACGAAGCTCGAAATCTTCGACTTCAGCGTGCCGGGTGCAATCACGATCTTCGGATCGCCGCCTTCATTCCAAATGCCCTGAAGGGCGGAAATGAACATGGTTTCGGTCAGGGCGCGACCAGTGCCAGCCGTAACAGCGCCAACAGCACCGGCAGAGTAGCCAGCGGTTGCACCGTTTGCGCCATGCTGTGCGTTGGTCTTGATCCAAGCTTCAGCGCCACCAAGCTTCCGGGTGCCAACAGCAACCGAAGGGTTGGCAGAAACCATAGCGGCTTCGATGTCGCGCTTGATTTCCTTGCCAGCCTTGGCGATCTGGCGAGCGAGTTCGTCGGACGTGCCAGCCGTCGAGACAGCCTGAAGGGTGCCCGAGACTACACCAACCTTACTGAAAATCTGTGCCTGATTGGACAGACGAACGGTAGTGGCAAGGGCAGCGTCACCGGCATCAGCGCCTTCGGCAACAGCGTTGTCCTTGTTGGCAGCGGCAAGCGAGTCCTGAAGCCATTCATGCTTCGTGGCGGTTGCCTTGGTCTTGCCGATGGACGAAACGAACGGGGTTTCCTCCGGGGAAATCATAGAAATGATGTTGGACAGGTCTTCCTTTACGTTGGTAGCCGTCGCAGTAGTAAGTACGGGCATTTGTGCCTTCTCCTTTTAGAACTTTAGAGCTTTAATTAGCGCGGCAGCGTCATTGACGTTGCCTGATTTGTTGAGCTTGTCGAAACCCGCTTGCGCGTAGTCTCGGGTTTTTGTTGAATTACCTTTGACGGAAATTCGCGGCTTCTCTTCGACTTTCTTGATAGCTTCCGGAACCACTTTCTGTGCCTTTAGCGCACTGTTGAGGCGGTACAGGATGTCAATAATGCGAAAATCGCTTACGCCTTGAATCTCTTCCTTGGTGAAGTTTGCATCCAACAGAATTTGCGTGATGTCTTCGAAAACGGCGTTTGCCTTAGCGGCATCCTTCATTTCCGGGTACTTCTCGACAAAACGGGCTTGCGACTCCTGAAGTGCGATACGATGCTGTTCAGCTTCATATTCCGCTTGCTTCTGACGAATGTGCATTTCCGCTTCGTACATCTGGCGAACAGCGTTTTCACGCTTTTCCCAAAGCTGCCTTTGTCGGATAAATTCAGCCGGATCGTTTTCCGCGAGGAAATCGAAATCAGGTTGTTCCATGGCGCGAAATTCGGCTGCGACCTGCATTTTCAGAGCTTCAAGGCCCTGTAGTGCTTCGGATCGCAACTGGTTCACATCACGTTGGTTTTCCTGATAAACACGACGCTGTTCGGCAATCTCTTGCGTCTTTCGCGTGTAGTCCTGCTGTCTCAGATAGCCGTTCCGAAGATCGTCAAGGGATACCTGTTCCCCATTGATTTCGAAAAACTGCTGTTCCGGTGTCTCGTCCACGTCGGCTGACTGTTCGTCAACGTCGGTTTCCGGTGCTTCAACATGCTCTTCCGATTGCTCTACCGAGTCTTCAGGCACGTCCAATTGGCTAATCAGATTAGCCGCTTCATTGATGTCCAGTTCGGTAGCAGTTCCCATTTCGGGATTATTGCCAAGGTCTTCCATTTATTTTTTCGTTCCTAAAACGTGATTGTTCTATTTAGTAATTTTCATCCTTTGCGGCTTCGAAAATTGCCAGTTCGATATATTTATCAATGCTGTTGTTCAGCAGCTTAAAGCCATGAGCGAGTGCGTGAACATTCTGAAGCTCTTCGTTTGCACCAATTTTGGTGTTCTTGAATGCGCGGAAAATGTCGCCTTCAATGGACTCCATGATCAGCTTGAAATCGTCGTTCTCTTTCAGGTTCTTCGCCGCTTGTGCGAGGTCTTGCGTTCTCATTGCTGATAGTTCCCCATAGCTTCAGGCGGCATTTGCGGACCAGCTACCGGAGACGGTGCAGGAACGGGCGGGGCAATAGGTGCAGCCGGGACGGGCGGAAGAAGCGTGCCCGCAAGATCGCGCTGCATCTGCTGTTCCATCTTCAGCCGTTCGACTTGAACCTGTGCGGCATATTTGGCTTCGATTTCGGCGCGCTTCAGTTCGAATTCTTGCGCCATCTGATCGCGCTTGAAGTCCATTTCGGCGGCAAGCTTCATCGCTTCAAACTGGCGATCTGCCGCGTCTGACTCTGCCTTCAATTGCGCCTTTACCTTCTCGATTTCTATGAGACCGGCGTTAGGATCAACTGGCGGCGGCGGGGGCGGGGGCGGCTGTTACCCCGTCCGCCGCCCTGGCGGTTCTGTGGCCGCCGCGGCGCCACTTGTCGGTCACGTTCTTT